>CAZRZV010000092.1:0-5172 GCA_964604665.1 uncultured Faecalimonas sp.
AAAAATAATGCAATTCCTATGAGTAACCCTATAAGATTTCCTGTTTTCCCATCTTCTTTAAATAGCCCTATAAAACATGGTATGATGATAAACATTGTCCACCATCCATCGAAAAACAAATTGATGTCTGTGATTCCAAGTGCATTACATCCTATGATTACTCCAATAATAATTAAAACGACTCCCCATAATACATTTCTAAATTTCTTCATAAGTCATTTCCCTCTTTCTTCCATAGATAACAATGTTTTAGACTATCTTCCACAGCATTTTTTATATTTCTTTCCGCTTCCACAAGGGCACGGGTCATTTCTCCCGATTTTCTTATCTTTGCGAATTGTACCTGATTCTTTTTGTTCTTTGTACAATTCTTTTCTTTTATCTTCCGGGAAAATGCTATCCCACTGCGGCAGTTCATATAACCAGTCAGCCTTCGCCGCTACCATGTTTTTATATAACTTTTCTTTATCGAAAGCAAGACTTACAACGGTGTCTTCTGTCATCTCCTCAATAGGATTTGCTTCTTTTAAGCTGTCATTGATGCCATCCAAAAAGCCTGTCATGGTAAACACTTCGATTCCGTATTTTTCAGCAAGCCCCTTGACCGTTCCCTTGACTTCTTCGTCCGGATTTTCTAATAACTGTTCATAGATTCCCTTTTCCAGTTCAAAATATGTGCCCCAAAACTTTTGAAGTGTATTTTGATCCATCTCTTGAGAATATGCTGTATCTCTCCATTCTTGTAATAATGCCATTACTCTATCTCCTTTGTGTATAATATCCGTTTCATTCATGTATCATAGCATTCCGTCCGATTTTGGTCAATACTTTGCTTCTTTTTTCTCCTTGCTAAATATTCCTGTATTGTAAGAACTTCATAGCGCTTTTCTTTTATCTCTTTTTGCATATCTTCCCCCCGTTCTGCCAAATTCCCACTATATTAATCTATGTTAACATCCTCAAAAGTATGATTTTTATCGGTAATTTCTTGTTTTTTCTTGACATATGATACTGAATAAGAATAAACTGATACTAATTGTTAAAGGAGAACTGATTTATGGAACATTTAATTATACCGAAAGGTTACCAATCACCGCTCACCATCCGTGAAACAGAGGTAGCCATTAAAGAAATCAAAGATCATTTTGAACGTGCACTTGCAAAGTCTTTACACTTAACCCGTGTATCTGCACCATTGTTTGTGAAACCGGAATCCGGACTCAATGATA
The DNA here is from genome assembly GCA_964604665.1 of uncultured Faecalimonas sp. Lineage (GTDB taxonomy): Bacteria > Bacillota > Clostridia > Lachnospirales > Lachnospiraceae > Faecalimonas. The sequence continues at coordinate 1,230 of CAZRZV010000092.1, forward strand.
ACCTGAACGGAGTGGAACGTCCTGTTTCTTTTGGTATTAAAGAACAACATGACAACAAAGTAGAAATCGTACATTCTCTGGCGAAATGGAAACGTTATGCATTAAAGAGATATGGTTTTCACTCAGGTGAAGGTCTTTATACAGATATGAACGCAATCCGACGCGATGAAGATACTGACAACATTCATTCCATCTATGTTGACCAATGGGATTGGGAAAAGGTGATTTCCAGAGAAGAGCGCAACATGGAAACCTTGGAATATACGGTCCGCAAAGTGTATGCAGCCTTGAAAGAAACGGAAAGTTATATTGGCAGAAGATATAATTACATAGAGCCGATTCTTCCTGAAGAGATTACGTTTATTACTTCTCAGGAATTAGAAGATTTGTATCCGGATAAAACTGCAAAAGAAAGAGAATATCTGATTTCCAAAGAGAAAGGAGCCGTATTTATTTCCCAAATCGGAAAAGAACTTGTTTCCGGAGAAAAGCATGATGGCCGAGCACCGGATTACGATGACTGGGAATTAAACGGAGACATCATCGTATACTATCCTGTCCTTGATATCGCATTGGAATTATCTTCTATGGGTATCCGTGTGGATGAAGACGCCTTAAAATATCAGTTAGAAAAAGCAGGATGTCCGGAACGTGCCGAACTCGATTTCCAAAAAGCGCTTTTAAATCATGAACTTCCGTACACAATCGGTGGCGGTCTTGGCCAGTCCCGCATCTGTATGTTTTGCTTACGCAAGGCACATATCGGGGAGGTACAGTCTTCTACCTGGCCGGAGCACATTGTTACATATGCAGCCGAACACGGCGTACAATTATTATAAGAAGTACAAAACCGAGACACACAAGTCTCGGTTTTGCTATCTTTATAATGAAAAAAAGTCTTGCATTATTCTCTTCAGCGTTCCCATATAACGAAGTTGTTTCACGTCCTCTTCGGCAACTACGTCAATCACACCGATTTCCTTTCCGTTTAGCAAATAGTGTACCTCCCCTACTTTATCTCCTTTTTTGATTGGCGCCGTCAATTCCTCCATTTTCACTTTTCTTTCCATGTCATTTAAATTTGCACCTGTGACATCCACATAATTAAAACGGACTTTTTGCGCCACTTGAATCCTATCTTTTTCTCCCTTTTTCAATGCAACTGCTTTCATCTTTGGTGTCGCCTCTTCCTGATATATATTGCATTTTCCAAACCCGTAGTTTAACAGGGTAATCGCATCTTTATTTCTGATTTTACTGTCATCGGCAGCCATAATAACTGCAATCATTTCCATGTTATCTTTTTCGGCTGTCGCTGAAATGCAAAACTTTGCTTTCCCTGTTGAGCCCGTCTTTAACCCTGTAGCATATTCATAATGACGCACCAGTTTATTGGTATTGGTTAATCCGAATTCGGTAGAACCTTTTCTGGTCGTATGAATAATATTTTCCTGCCAAATCATACAATATTTTCGGATATCAGGGTATTTTGTAATCAATTCACGTGACATCAACGCAATATCCCTTGCCGTGGTTAAATGTCCATCTGCGTCCAATCCGTTACAATTCACAAAATGCGTGTTTTTCATTCCCAATTGTTCCGCACGGGTATTCATTTGCGCAACAAATTCTTCTTCATTTCCGCATATGTATTCTGCCATCGTCACACAGGCATCATTTGCACTGGCTACCGCAATACATTTCATCAAGGTCTCGACGGTCTGTACCTCTCCCGGCTCCAAAAACACTTGAGAGCCTCCCATGGATGCTGCATATTCCGATGTAGTGACTTCATCCGTCAATTGAATCTTTCCTGCGTCCAGTGCATCAAATATGAGAAGCAGTGTCATAATCTTTGTAACACTGGCCGGCGGTCTTTTCGTATCTGCATCCTTTTCGTAAATTACCTGACCCGTGGATGCTTCCATTAATAATGCCGAGGGTGCCGATACCTCTACTGCACTCACATTTTCCTCTGTAGTTTCTTCTGCGAATACCGGCTGTACGCATAAAATAACACATAAAAATATGGCTAAAAACCGTTTCATAATAAACGCCCCATATATAATATCGATTGTTACTAACATATGTGGCGAGGCGAAAAAAAAGACTATGCATTTGGCATAGTCTTTAGAAATCTGTTAGTTTGTATAATTATCAAAATATCCTTGTACCAAAACAACCGGTGTACCTTTATCTCCTGAGCCGCTTGTAAGGTCACAAAGTGAACCGATAAGGTCTGTAAGCTGTCTTGGTGTTGTTCCCTGGGATGCCATATCGCCTACGAGATTATCATTCTTCTCTTTGATTCTCTTAGAAATTGCTTCTTTTAAAGCCTCACCGCTCAAATCAGCAAAATCATTATCTGCAAGATATTTTAACTTCAATTCGTTCGGCGTTCCAACCAAGCCTGCTGTGTATGCAGGAGATACTACCGGGTCAGCCAATTCCCAAATCTTACCTTGAGGATCTTTGAATGCACCGTCTCCGTATACCATAACTTCAACGTGTTTTCCGGTCTTATTCAAAATCTGCGTTTGAATATTCTCAACCAAATCAAAGCACTCATTCGGGAACAATTTAATCATATCCTCTGTTGATTTGTTGGAACCAAGAAGACCATATTTTGCATTGTATCCGCTTCCCTCAACAGGTGCTGTCAGGATATCATCTAAGCCGCAAACTCTTTCTGCACCATTTTCTTTCAAAATACGTTTCGTTCTTACACGTGTGTGAATATCACATGTCAGCACATTTTTCGTATAATTTAAAATGGTTCTTGGATTATTTGCAAAAATGACCTCTACTTCTGCGCCTGATTCTCTGATAATCTTTGAATAATAATCAACATAATCAACGCCTGTAAATTCATGTTTGTTTTCTCCAAACAATTCTCTATATTTTTCTAAGGTCAACACATCACTGTATGGATTGATTCCTGCATTATCCAATTGGTCATAAGTGAGCAACGCATTTCCAACTTCATCACTCGGATAGCTGAGCATCAATACAACTTTTTTAGCTCCTGCTGCAATTCCTCGTAAACAAATCGCAAATCTGTTTCTTGACAAAATAGGGAAAATAACGCCTATCGTTTCTCCGCCAAGTTTTGCCTTCACATCTGCAGCGATTGCTTTTACAGGTGCATAATTTCCCTGCGCTCTCGCAACAATTGACTCTGTCACTGAAATAACATCTCTGTCTCTCAATTCAAAGCCTTCGCTCTCCGCTGCTGCTAAAACACTATCCACAACAATATCAGCCAGGTTATCATTTTCTCTGATAATCGGGCATCTGATTCCTCTTGATACTGTTCCTACTCTTCTTTCCATGTGATCGTCTCCCATCTGTTTTTGAAATTTACGTGAACTTATTCTAAAATCACAGAAGAATTATACTACATTTTAAAACTGATGTAAAATATTTTTTTGCGGAATTGCAAATTTACATCAACGGGGCTACCAGTCTTAGAACTCTTCCTGCAAACCGCTGCCACAAGTTCCTTGATTTCACATCTGTCAATGTTACTTTTTGGCATTTTTTAAGTGTATTTTGAAAGTCTCTTTCCACATCCCAAACAACCGGATTATTATAAATGAAGGCTCCGCATTCAAAATGATGATACAAGCTTCGAAAATCCAGATTAATGGTTCCCACCGTCGCCGTGTCATTGTCAGATACAAATACCTTTGCATGAACAAATCCCGGCGTATACTCGTAAATTTGAACACCTGCCTCTATCAATTCCGCATAATATGTTTTTGCCAAGATGAACGCATACCACTTATCCGGTATATGCGGCATGATAATGATGACTTCAATCCCGCATTTTGATGCAAACTTTAATCCATTCAGCATCTCATCATCCAAAATCAGGTACGGTGTCATAATGTGTACATACTTTTTTGCATGATTTAATATGTTTTTCCCAAAGGTTTCTAGC
>CAZRZV010000093.1:0-5078 GCA_964604665.1 uncultured Faecalimonas sp.
CCAATTTGCACCAAGGAGTGCTTCCCATAACGCCATGAGTCATAGAACGTGAAATCGTATCATACATCACATTTAAACTGGAATTTCCGAAAATAACAATATTTTCAATTGGCACCTCTGTCATATCCGCCAACAATTGTTTTGCTTCACGAATTCCATCCAGCACACCATAATTACGGCAATCAATTCCTTCCTCACACATTAAATCTGCATGACTGCTGAGCACATCCATCATACCCATACTCAAATCTAATTGTTCCATAGATGGCTTTCCACGTGACATATCTAATTTCAAATTTTGCGCTTTTACCTCATTAAAACGCTTTTCCAACTCACTTTTCAGTGTCTGTAATTCCTCTACACTCAAATCTCTATATGGTGTCATCTTATATCCTCCTACATCACCTTTATGCCTTGTTTTATCATCACGTCATAGTCTATCTGATTTTTGACTTTTTGGCAACTGATTCTTGCAAATTTATTCGTTATTTTGAATTTTTCGGCATTTTTCCAATTTTTTTGAATTTTCTATATTATTTTCATTCATTTTGTCGTTGTATTGCAAAGAATTTTGCTTCCAATTTCTCTGGAACATGCGAAAGAAAGCATCCACAATGAAAATTGCAAGTGCGATTGCTCCTGCCAGTTTCAGAGTAGTCCACAAATAATACTCTGTCATATTCATATTTCTCTCAAGTACGCTATATGCAATCCGATACATTCCTGTGCCGGGCACCGTCGGCAAAATCCCTGCCACCAGAAATACGGTGACCGGCACTTTGAATATTCTTGCAAAAACATGTGAAACAATTGCAATTGTTGTAGCCGACAAAAAGGTAGCCAAAAACTCATTTGCACCTGTCTCCTGACTGATTAAATAGACAAACCACCCTACCGTTCCGACAATCCCTGCATACTTCAAATATCTCTTTGGAATTTCAAACAGGATTGCAGACGTGGCAATTGCAATAAATGCACCTATCAATCTCAGAATCATCATAGGCCACCTCCCATCAATAATCTGACCAGAGCCATGCCCAGTCCTACCCCGAGTGCAATAGACGCCGCTTTCAAAAATGCCTCCAAAACTCTGGCACATCCTGACAGGTAATCTCCCTGCAAAGTGTCACGTATTGCGTTTGTAATGGCAACACCCGGTACAAGCGGCATAATGGAACTGACAATAATAATATTCGTATTTAACACAAATGGGCTGACCTGTTTCATAACCATAGCCAAAATTGCAACGACCATACACGAAAATATATCTGCCAGAACTGCGTTCATTTTTGTGATTTTTCCAAGTGTAATACAAAGTGCCATACAGCCTCCCACAATCGCAGTCGCAACCACATCTGCCACTGTCCCTCCAAACATCATGACAAAACCCGTGACAGCCAATACGGTCGCAATATTAAACATCTTCCGACTGTATTGCTTTTCTTTCACACTTTTTAATTCCGTGTAAGCATCTTCCAATGACAGTTCATGGCTACAATACTTTCTGGAGATTGCATTTACTTTAATCACATTATTTAGATTTGTATTTCGATTATTGATACTTTTTACGATTGTAATCGGTTGCTGCATACTCTCATCATTTAATGTCGCAACGATTCCTGTCATCAGGGCGAATGCCTCGACTGATTCGCATTCGGATGTTTTTAATATATGGCACATCGTGTCCTCCACACGATATGTCTCTGCACCGCTGGATAGCATAATCTCGCCTGCCAGAACAGCTACATCTAAAATCAACTTATAATTCATTTTTCTTCGATACCCATTCTTCTATATTGTTCTTTCCATTTATCCAAAGTATCATCTTCCAAAGAAAATTTCGTTTGTTTCCGAATCTCTTTGATTTCCTCACAAATATTGACTTCCAGTTTCTGGTATACCTGACTCTTTGCCAGCAGTCTCTGGTACTCTTCTCTTGTCATATATCTGCGGCACGCATAAAGATAGGCTTTTAGCATGGATTCTTCCTCGCATATCTGATACGCAGCCTCAAACATCTCTGCGGCCTCCTCGTACAGAAACAGTCTTCCATAAGCCGTTCCCAGACAGCCGTACACTTTCCCGTAAAACTTAGGCTCTACCGTCTCAGCCTCTTCACTTTCACCATGTATGATTGACAGGTAAATTAATACAGCCTGCTGCGTAGCACCGCTCTTTAGCAAATTGTCTGCCTTGTATTTTTGTTTTTCAATCGGCTTTTGGTTCTTTAACTGATCCAATATGGATTGAATCCGGTTTAATTCTGCGATTGTATAAATAGATGAGTTTGCGAGAATCGTGAGTACAAACTGCTCCGCAGAGCCATTTTGGGCGATAGACTTTCTTAAATCTTCAGCTAATTCAATAAGTTCCAGTTCGTCCTGAAGCCAATCGCAAAGACTGTCATTCATAATGGTATAATCTACCAGATATAAATGATTGCACAAGTAATAGCACAGTTCTTCCATCGTATAAATTCGTCTATTGATTCTACTGATTTCGTATGGCTGTTTTGCCCTTTTCTTATGACAAAGAATTATACTGCCCATTACTTCCTCCTAAATGTATCTCCTTCTCCACGCAAAAATCGGTTGCCTGGAAAAATTCTCCAAACCCAACATCCTTAAATGTAATCTTACAGGTTTTTTCATCCGTAAATAAAATGCTTACCTGCAATCTTAATGTGTAATCTTTCCTTTTCGGCAAGCCTTCCAGCGAAACTTTCTCGGCTCTCACTTTTGTATCCGCCAAGGACTCTATATGAATTTCAATGTCGTCTGCGTTTTCCAAAAGAATCTCAAACTGCGAATCCGCCTCATACCATCTGGTTCCCCACGAAACTACCGGCTGCCATTTATCCATTCCCTGCACGCGCAGTTTCAGACAAATCTGTTCCATCATTTTTGTCTCATCCAGATAAATCGGTCCCTCCGATATCTCCAGACTTCTCCGATATGCCTTATAACATGCTCCTTTGCTGTACAAATTGTTGCCCATAAAAGCCCTACGGCCGTTACAAAGCACCTTCAGCGATTGCGGATACCAGTTATTTTCAAATCCTTCTCCCACCAAAAAGACGGAAGAAACCAACTTTTTAGCAAATACGCCTTGTATAAACTGTTTAAAACAAGAATCGGCATCTTTGGCACGGTCTACATTCAAAACAGGATATACCGCAGCCAGTTCCGCCATCTGCGCACTTGCAACTTCATCCACGGTTATAAAAATATCCCTTCCCTTTCCGTACCCTGTATTTAATTTTCTGAGCATATAAGCTTTGACTTCATGCCTGTCACATTGGAATAATGCAGCCTCATACTGCCACAATTCCTTCGGCTGGTAAAGCATATAATCGCAAAAACTTTCTCTATAGTCCTGCACAATAATATGACTTTTCTCAATTCCCGCTCTTTGTCCGATACCCTTTAAAATTTTACCGATATCTACGCTCAAATACGGAACCGTAAAAACAATCTGTCTGATATTCTTAAAATTTCTTAATGTAATTTCCACAAACTTTGTCAGAAGCCAGATTGCTTCATAGGTTTCTTGGCCAAATACAATTTTTTCCTGACGCAGCGCCTTATTATATAAATCTTCTGCCACGAACCCCTGCCTTAAAACGCTCAGGCGCTTCGCGTCATTTCCTACAACCCAGCCGGTGTCCTTTTTCCCCAGAATCAGAGGAATCTGGTAATTATCCAATGTAGTTTCCATCGTTTGAGGTTCCTGCTTCTCTTCATTATAAAAACTAATCTGGCAATACTTCTCATTCAAGTCATATCCAAGTATACTGCCTGTCATACCTTTTTCCTCCTTTGTAATGATTTTTAAAATGCCGGAAACAGCTGATTTGCAATCTCCTCTTCCTGCTTAAATTGAATCATGGATTCCAACTGCTCCTCCTGCGGAAGTTCCATAAGACGGTTCAACTTACCATACTTTCCTTCATAAGTCCTCGGTTTCGGTTGTACATATTGATATTGCTCACTCACGAACTGTTTCCCGTTTTTCTCTTCTATGAAATGAAATTTCAGACATTCCCCGCTGTAAAGCGTAAACTCTTTCACATAGACATCAGCGTACATCGGTTGTAACACTTCCGTATACTTTTCCCGATTTTGAATTTGGTATACAATCTTAACCTTATGGTCTGACTGGGCATGATATTCCACAATATATTTATCATACAATTGAATTGCCTTTAACCACTGTTTCGGATAATCCTGATAAAAAGCAAATACCAACTTCTTTTCGTATAACTCCCGCAAATATCCTCTCAGAATATCCGCCGTCCGCTGCTCCACATCTTTTCCTGCAAAAAACTTTAAAATTGCCACTTTACAAATATCTGCCAAATACTCTTTTTCACGCAATTCTTTCATCATAATTGCAAAGATGCTCTGCTGAAGTTCGCGGTTTTCTACAACATACAGATATGCCGCATAAGCCAAATATGCTTGTTTCAATCGGAAATATGGTTTTCCCATATAGTAATCTTCAAAAATTTCTTCTTCACGGAACATCATTTCCGAATACAACATTTGTGTAATAATGCGCTCCGCCAAATCTTTTGATTTTACAATGTACTCCTGCGCTTTTTTCCACACAAATTTCATATCTTTTGTCGCACCGCAATAAAAACGCGATAAATAGTGAATCATCGCTTTGTCATACATGCCTCGTTTCAACAGTTCAAAGCATATGAGCAATAAGGATTCATCTTCTGTATTTTCCTGTTCCCGCACCCATTTGGTACACATGCGAAATACATCTTCTTCATCAAATGCATCTATTCCGTAGAGTTTTAAATTCTCAAAAGACAACTCTGTCTCTTTCACTTCCTGCGGCACGCCCTCACGATTTGCCATGTGTTTCTTGCACAGTTCCATAAAACGCATTTCGTAAAATAATCTTACCGTATCATAGGTAATAGAATCCGCATAATGCGTTCCGTCTGCACCTTCCCACACGATGCGAGATTCCTTATCATATAAATATACGTCTGCACCATATTCCGTATAAGCAACTCTCTGTCTGATATTGCCATCCTTTTCAATTACAAGGACATACTTTAC
>CAZRZV010000094.1:0-5010 GCA_964604665.1 uncultured Faecalimonas sp.
GCTTCCTGCTTATGCTCTCGGAAACTGGTGGAGTCGTTACCATGCTTATACGCAAGAGGAATACCAGGATTTAATAAAACGTTTTGAAGCTGAGGATATTCCTTTCTCAGTGGGCGTTGTAGATATGGATTGGCATATTACAAAGATTCCGGAAGAATTCCAATATCCGGATGAAGACCGACACATTAACGATGGTTGGACAGGTTATACATGGAATAAAGAGCTTTTCCCTGACTACAAAGGATTCTTAAAATTCCTGAAGGAGCACAATTTAAAAACATCCTTAAATCTTCATCCTGCAGCAGGTGTTGGATGTCACGAAGATGCATACGAAGAAATGGCACTTGCGTGTGGCATCGACCCAGCAACAAAAGAGCGTGTAAAATTTGATATCCTCTCGCCGGAATTTATGGAAAAATATTTTGACATTCTTCACCATCCATACGAAGAAGACGGTGTAAATTTCTGGTGGATGGATTGGCAGCAAGGTACTGACTACTGGTGGATTCACGAGAGAAATGAAAATGGTAATTTAAAAGATGAGCGTGAAGTTTTGGACCCACTTTGGATGTTAAACCACTTACATATTGCTGATATTAAGCGCAATGGGAAAAGACCTATGTTCTTCTCTCGCTACAGCGGAATCGGTTCACAGAGATATCCGGTGGGATTTTCAGGAGACACGGCTGTATCATGGGCTTCCTTAAATTTTCAACCATATTTTACCGCTACCGCTTCGAACTGTGGTTACAGTTGGTGGAGTCATGATATCGGTGGTCATTATGGTGGATATCGCGATGACGAAATGGTAACTCGTTGGATGCAGCTTGGAGTATTTTCTCCGATTAACCGTCTCCATAGTTCTCAAACCGAATTTATCCGTAAAGAGCCTTGGTGTTTTGATGAACGCACAGAAGCAATTATGAAAAATCTGCTCCGCTTAAGACATGAACTCTTCCCATACATCTACACCATGAACTATCGCAATTACAAAGAGCTTGAACCATTAGTACAACCAATGTATTATGCATATCCAAAAAATAATGCAGCGTACGAAGCGAAGAATCAATTCATGTTCGGTAGCGAGCTTATGGTAGCTCCGATTACCAAAGCAAACTCTAAGATAACACTGACAGGCAGCACAGATGCATGGTTGCCGAAGGGTGACTGGTTCGACTTCTTTAAAGGTTTACACTATACAAGTGAATGTGGCAGAACACTTTCGGTTCATAGAAGAATCAATGAATACCCTGTATTTGCAAAAGCCGGCGCTATCGTCCCAATGCAAAAAGGATACAAACTGGAAGCAGGTCAAGACTTAGACATTATCATCTTCCCGGGTAAAGACAACACATTTACCCTGTATGAAGATGCAGGCGATGGAAGCGAATTTGAGAATGGCGAATTTGTTCAGACAGAAATGCATCTTGCATGGGGCAATGAAGCTGTATTTACGGTAAAACCGGCACAAGGTGAACTTTCTCTTCTTCCTGCAACCAGAAATTACCAATTTACTTTCAGAGGATTTAACAAAGCTGCCTCACTGGCTGCTTATGTAGATGGCAAAGAAACAGCAGTTACAACAACTTATGATGAAGCAACAAAGTCCATCATTACCTCTGTCGTTGCTGCCCCTGCTTCTGAAATCAGATTCGTTGTAAGCGGCGAACAATTGATTACCGATAATGGCGATGTTATAAAACGTTGTTCTGACATCTTACAACGCGCACAATTAGATACCAACAGCAAACACGACTGTATGGATTTACTAATCCGCACCGACTTACCTACATCTGAAAAAATAATATGGATTACAGATAATGTATCACGAAGTGCGGAGCATCAAAACTTGATAGATGCTTTGAAAGAACAAATGAGATTAACAGAGGAAGAATAATTTCAAAAAAAGTAGGCAAATGAATGTTTGCCTACTTTTTTGTGCTACTCTAAAATATTCGACGTGATAAAATCGATTCCCCAACTGATAAGTTCTTCTGCTCTTTCCTTCTCATCAACCGTATAGCAGTTAATTTTCACACCTTCTGCATGAAGTGTTTCTATCAAGTCTTTTGTAAGGATTTCCTCCCATACATCCCAGTCCAGTTTGTAACGGACTAGAGCATCATGCACTTCGTCATGATACTTGTAAGTCAGATATTGCAATGTCTGATTTGGCAAAAGATTACGAAGCGTTATCAGATTCTCCAAATCAAAGGAAATAAAAATAACCTCATCCAGATAATCAAGTGCCTGAATTTCTTTTACCATTCTTTCAAGCACATCTGGTTCCATATGGTTTTTTACCTCAAGCACTGCCTTTTTTTCATACTTTTTACAGATGTTAATATAATCTTCCATTCTTGGAATCAACAAATCATCTCGTCCAAGAAGTTCACCGAATCTCTTTCCTTCTTTTGTACCTTGCGGGCAAAGATTATTCAGAACGACTTTCCGAAGTAATTCATAAGAAGATTGTTCGATAATCAGGGTGTCTCCATTTGCCACTCTTGCCGTATCATCATCATGAAAGGCTAAAAACTTTCCGTCCTTTGTCACATGAATATCTGTTTCAATTCCATAATAGCTTCTATTTCCGGCTGCCACAAATGCGGGAATGGTATTTTCTGTTTCCAGACCACTCACACCCCTGTGAGCAACCATAAGAGTGTTCTTTTTCTCAACCTTAATTGTATTCATGACAATATCCTCCTATAAGGGTCTTACCGAAAATGCAAAATCAATTGTCTTTTCATTTAGTTGATACTTTTCTGCCAATCTCGGACCACATGAGTTAGAACCAAGTCCTGCATTTTTATAGTCGATACGAAGATGAATCAATCCATCTGCAACCAATTCATCGGTATGCTCGGCTTTTTCGAGCGCCATCGTACTGTATTTTGATACATTCATTTCAAATCCGGTTTCGGACAGAAATTCCAATTTACCGATGCGAAGCGACTTCACATCCATATGGTTTCCGTGCTCCTGCGGACGTACAAACGGAACATACTCTGCTTCTGCTGTACTCTCGTAACTTCCAATGAAGTTGGCATGACACATATCACAGTAATTTTCCAATGGCCCGCGTCCATAATAAGAAAATGCATCCGAACTCATCGGCAGTTCAAATTCATAACCCAGTCTCTGAAGCCAATGTGCATCTTCACGAATGTTAACGGTCATCTTGTAATCCACTTGCCCGTCTTCTGCAATTGTGACCAATAATTGATATTGAAACAGCGGTTTTCTTGAAACACCTGCAAGTGAACCATTGACAACAATTGCTCCGTCTTCTATATGACAATCATATACTTTACGGAAGGCACGTTCGATGTTTTCACCTTGCCAGATATTCTGCAACATCCAATAGTCTTTCTCATTTATCTCGTTATCTGTAACCGCACGGAACACAGAAAGTTTTGTGAGACCTGCAAGCTGTTCTTCTCCGTCTACTATCATACTTGTAAATACGCCATAATGTTTTGAGAAGGTGTAAGCAAATCCTTCACCTGTCACATAAACATGTAACTTATCTTCGGTCAAAACTGCTTTTGGCGCTTTTTCTTCCCTCACAATCTCACTAGGAAGTTCATGCTGAGTAGCCGCAACCACCCTGTCTCCCCTCATAAGCGCCGTATTCAAATACACGCCGTATTTACATTTAAGTGGTGTGTAATCAATCTTAACACTGCCTGTTTCGTGTGGCTTTACAAATAACTTGCACGTTCCCTCTTCAACCGTTTTCCCATCTGCTTCAATCCAATATACAAAATCAAATTCATCCAAGTTTGTAAAATCGTAGCGGTTCAATACTCTTAGCACGCCGTCTTCATAGAATGTCTTCATCGGCTGATATGCAACTTTCACTTCATAGGTAGCTGATTTGAAACTGCGGTCTGCAAAAACCATACCGTCACAACAGAAATTGCCGTCGTGAGTCATCTCACCTTCAAAATCACCGCCGTATTTTTGTACGCCATCTACAGTTACCACGTGGTCTGCCCACTCCCAAATACATCCACCGATTAATTTATCATACTTGTCAAACATTTCGTTGTAATCATAGATATCCCCCGGGCCGTTTCCCATAGCGTGTGCATATTCACAAAGAAATACCGGCATATTAATATCATTAGAAATTGCGGCTTTTTCCAAGTCTTCCAATGACAGATACATCATAGAATACATATCTGCATTGTGAATCTGTTTCTTTCTGGATGCATCCTCGCAGTGAATCAATCTGGTATTATCCCTGTTTCTCGTCCATCGAATCATTTCCTGATGATTTACGCTATGTCCGCTTTCATTTCCGGTAGACCAGCTAATGACACTTGGATTATTTTTATAATATTCTACCATTCTCTGCATACGGTCTACGTATTCATTTTTCCAAGCCGGGTCCGTACACGGCCAATCGTTTGACTCTACATCATAACCGTATTCTACATTTGAATAACGTCGAATAAATCCATGGGTCTCAATATCCGTTTCACATACTACATAAAGACCGATTTCATCACACATCTCGATAAAACTTGCAATCGGTGGATAATGAGAAGTTCGCACGCAGTTCATGTTCAGTTCTTTCATCAGTTCCAAATCTTTGCGGAGTTCTTCTTTTGATTGACACCAGCCGCGGTATTTGCTTGTATCATGATGATTTACCCCGCGAAGTTTTACAGAGACACCGTTGATTAAGAGTTGGTACTTGTCCGAAATCTCAATCTTGCGAAGACCTGTTTTCAATGTAATCGTCTCTCCGCTTCTTTCCAATACGACTTTGTAAAGATATGGTTTTTCCGCATTCCATAAAGTCGGATTTTCAACTGTATATGCAAATTCATCGCAGATATCTGTATCAATCAGCAGCTCATCTTTGTCATAAATCTTAAGATTTGCCTCTCCGTCCAATTTGATATGGATATCTTTATCATTTGGAATCATCTCCACATCCACAATATGATTTTGTGGTCTTTGGAGTATATAACAATCTCGGAAAATCCCGCTAAA
>CAZRZV010000095.1:0-4939 GCA_964604665.1 uncultured Faecalimonas sp.
GAAACGGTTGCAGTTTCTGTGCGGAAGTCGGCACAGGTTTTGAGGCAATGGAAAATACAGTTTCTGTGACAGAACAGATAAATACGACAAAAAAATTGATTGCAGAAAAGTATAAAGCCCATAAATATATTGCGTATTTTCAAAATTATACAAATACATATATGCCGTTGGAACAGTTTCAAAACTATATACTTGAGGCGGCAAATCAACCGGATATTGTGGAGATTTCTATTTCCACCAGACCTGATTGTATTCATCACAGTTATTTGGATGTATTAAAAGAAGTCCGCGACAAATTTAACATCGCCATTCATATAGAATTAGGCCTTCAGACGGTGAATTATCATACCTTGGATTTCGTTGACCGCGGTCATGGTCTTGCAGAATACATTGATGCGGTACTGCAAATTAAATCTTATGGTTTTTCTATATGCACACACATTATTTTAAATCTGCCAAACGACACTAGGCGGGATGTCATAGAGACAGCTAAGATTTTATCGGCATTAAAAATTGATATTGTGAAAGTACATTCTTTGTATATTGCCAAAAACACCAAGTTGTGCAAACAGTTCAAAGATGCTACAATACAAATATGTACGAAAGAAGAGTACTTGGAGCGTCTTCGCATTTTCCTTGAATACTTATCCCCTCAAATCGTGGTGGAACGTCTTTTCAGCAGAGTTCCGGAAGAGGATGCCGTATTTTCCAATTGGAATACCGGTTGGTGGAAATTGCAGGATGAATTTATAGAACTGATGACAGCAAATCATTCTTATCAAGGCAAGAATTATAATTACTTAAACGGGAGTGCATTAAAGGGTTTCATATAGGAGGTGGAATATTTGGCAGCGGAAGAGAAACAGGCGAATATTCTCAAATTTAAAAAGAAAAAGCAACTGAATATTGGCATTATCATTTTCGGTATTATTTTTATATATCTGATAGCAACCGTGGTAATGTATTTGACTGCGCCGCACATTACAGTATATGAAGTTCGACAAGGTTCTATTCTGAAAGACACAGCTTATACAGGTCTTGCCATCCGTGATGAGGTCGTGGTGAACGCTGCGGAAAGCGGCTACATTAATTTTTACGCACCAAATAGCAGCAAAGTAAAAGTCGGTTCAAATGTTTTTACATTATCTGCCGATAAATTGAATTTTGATGAAACTGCAAACACACAGGCGAACACCCTCAGTTCGGAAGAAGAACGCGCTATTTTCTTTAAAATACAACAGTTTGTATATGATTATAACGATTCACATTTTGCCGAATCTTACTATTTCAAATCAGATGTCCAACAGGAGCTGAGCAGTTTTCAAAATCAAAGCAAGTTATCACAATTAAACGATATGCTTTCCCAGGGGACTGTATCCGGTGTAAAAGTATTTCAAACGATGGATGATGGTGTAGTCGTATATTCCGTTGATGGAATGGAAGGTTTAACCGTTGATTCGGTAAATGCCACACATTTAGACAAATCGAATTACCACAAAACAGAATATACCAATAACGCAAAGATTGAAGCAGGTGACGCCGTTTACAAAATCATCACCAGCGAAACGTGGACTCTTGTGTTGGATTTGGATGCCGAAACAGCCGGTATTCTAAAAGATAAAGAATATGTGAAAGCAAACTTTACAAAAGACAATCAGAAAGTTTGGGCAAAACTGCAATTAAAAGAAGAAGACGGACACCATTTGGCATATTTAACATTTGACAATTCCATGATTCGCTATGCAACGGAACGCTTTTTGGATGTGGAACTGATTTTAGAAGATGAAACAGGACTGAAAATCCCAAAATCTGCGGAAACAAAAAAAGAATTCTATGTAGTGCCAACTTCGTATATTACATCAGGTGGAAACAGCAGCAGTGACGGTGTCATGAAAGCGACCAGAGACAAGAACGGAAATACCGTTACGGCTTTTACCCCTGTTACCGTTTATTATACGGATGAAGAAGAACAATTGGCATATCTTGACCCAAATGAATTTGAAAAAAATGATGTCTTAATCAAAGTAGAATCCAGTGATACATATACGTTGAACGAAAAAAGGACTCTGAAAGGTGTCTATTGTATCAATAAAGGATATGCTGTTTTTAAACAAATCAATATTTTATGTGAGAGTGATACTTATTATATTGTGGAAGAGGGAAGCAGTTACGGTCTTTCCAATTATGACCATATTGCGTTAGACAGTTCAAAGCTCAAAGAGAATGATGTCGTGTTCTAAGGAGAAAAAATATGTTGAAAGATAATTTAAAACTGGTAGAAGAAAATATTACGGCGGCATGTAGGCGTGCCTGCAGAAACAGAGATGATGTCATCTTAATTGCTGTAAGCAAGACAAAACCGGTACCTATGTTAAAAGAAATCTATGACGAAGGCATCCGTCATTTCGGTGAGAACAAGGTACAGGAACTCATTGAAAAATATGATCAATTGCCATCTGATATACAATGGCATCTAATCGGTCACTTACAACGCAATAAGGTAAAATACATTGTTGACAAGGTAGCTTTGATTCATTCCGTAGACTCCCTTCGTCTTGCTCAAACGATTGAGCAGGAGGCGTCAAAGAAAAATATCATTGTTGATATTTTGATTGAAGTCAATGTGGCGGAAGAGGAAAGTAAGTTTGGATTAAAAACAGAAGAAGTACTGCCATTAGTGGAAGAAATTGCACAATTTCCGCATATTAGAATCAAAGGTCTCATGACAATTGCTCCATTTGTCGAAAATCCGGAGGAAAATAGGCACATTTTTGCATGTTTACAGAAATTATCTGTTGACATCAAAGAAAAAAACATTGATAATGTTAGTGTCGATATTCTTTCTATGGGAATGACCAATGATTACGAAGTTGCCATTGAGGAAGGGGCCACGATGGTTCGTGTCGGAACGGGCATTTTCGGCAAGAGAGATTATAACATAATGGAGAGTTAGGAGTGTAAATATTATGGGAATTTTAGATGATATTTTAAGACGTATGAAACTGAATGATGAAGATGATTACGATGAATATGACGACGATTTTGAGGATGATGATTTCGAAGATGAAAAACCAAAAAAGAATCCTTTCAAACGTGCATCAAAATATGAGGATGACGATTTTGAAGAAGATGATTACGCATCCAAAAATAAATCAAAACGTTTCGGCAGCAAAGTGACACCTATGCAGTCTGCAAGAAAGTCAGCTATGGAAGTTTGTGTTATTAAACCTACTACCGTAAACGATGCACGGGAAATTACGGAGACTTTATTGAGTGGAAGTACTGTGATTTTGAATTTAGAAGGTTTGGATATTGAAGTGGCTCAAAGAATTATTGACTTTACATCAGGTGCAGCATTTGCTATCAACGGCAACTTACAAAAAATTTCCAACTTTATTTTCCTTGTAACACCTACAAACGTGGATATCTCAGGTGATTTACAAGATTTGTTAAGTTCATCTTTTGATGTGCCTTCTATTAAAGCAAGATATTAGGGTTTAGAAATGATGCAAAAAGAAGAAATGATGTTACAAAAGCGATTGATTGAATTGTCAAAGGTTTCTTATCAGCGTAGAATTGTTACCTTTTCTGATTTTTTAAACTTAAATGAATTGAATATTCTACATACAATTCCAAAAGACGAATTACATACTTCTTATGTAACTTTTGGTGGATATGATTACTCAGAGCGTCAGATGGTTGCATTTCTACCTGATGCTCTTTATTATGAATATGAGTATCCGTTAAAACCGATAGAGATCAAACCATTGAATGAAAGATTCGCGGAACTCTCCGGGCATAGAGATTACCTTGGCGCGCTGATTCATCTTGGGATTGAACGCAGCAGATTGGGGGATATTATAGTAGATGGCCATACGGCCATTGTATTTGCGAAGGAAGAAATCTGTCCTTTTATTGTTGATCATCTCTTTCGCATCCGCCATACGGAAGTGTCGGCTGTTGTCAGGCAAGAGGGCAGGATCGACTTTCATCCGAAATATGAGGAGAAGAAGGGAACGGTTCCGTCCGTGAGACTGGATACGATCCTGTCCGTGGCTTATCCTATGTCACGCAGTAAGCTGACGGCCTACATTGAAAACGGTAAAGTATTTGTGAATGGAAAACTGATCACAATCAATGGATACCATTTAAAAGAGGAAGACCTTATATCTGTGAGAGGACTCGGCCGGATCATGTATGAGCGTACCCTGTCAGAGACAAAGAAAGGCCGGTATTTGGTGTCGGTAAAAAAATATATATAAATCAAAATGTAGAGCAGAGGAGTCTTTATGAAATCAAAAAGCAGCCGGATCAGATATTATCTTGCAGCATTGTTCGGGATCATGCTGGGCGTGGTACTGGATCAGGGAACAAAATATCTGGCTATTATAAAATTAAAAGGACAAAGCCCTTATGTCCTGTGGGAGGGTGTATTTCAGCTTGAATATTTAGAAAACCGGGGGGCGGCATTTGGATTATTCCAGAATCAAAGGATTTTTTTTATTTTAAGCGTGGCGCTGATCATGATAGCTGTACTGTGGTTTTATGCAAAGGTTCCCATGACGAAGCATTTTTTCCCGCTCAGGGTATGCGCCGTGTTTGTAATGTCCGGGGCTATCGGGAATTTCATAGACCGTTTGCGCCTGAATTATGTGGTGGATTTCCTGTATTTCAAATTAATTAATTTCCCGGTCTTTAATGTAGCGGATATTTATGTTACAGTGGCGGCATTTTCTTTTTTCTTATTGTTATTTCTTTATTATAAGGAGGAAGACCTTGAACAAATCTTTCATAGTCGAAAACGAAAATAATATGCGGATCGACAGATATCTTGCGGAGACGTCGGAAGGACTCTACCGGTCAAATATCAAGAAGTTAATAAAGGATGTGGACATAACAGTCAATTATAAGCCTGTAAAATAAAATTACAGGCTTATTT
>CAZRZV010000096.1:0-4897 GCA_964604665.1 uncultured Faecalimonas sp.
GGCAACTGTTACCACACCTTCTAAAATATCAACTTTGACACCCTTGGACAATTGTTTTCCGCCAAGCTTGCTAATCAATTCTTTTGTAATATCTCCGGCTGTAGAAGCTACTCCTTCTACCTCCATTGCCGCAAGACCTGCAATCACAGCAACCACTTCATCTGCAATCACAACTTCACCTTGGTTATTTTCTAATGCTATTTTATAACTGTCTGTTTCTTTTCCCATAATACAAAACCTCCTAGCTTTGTTTACTGTTTCTATCATTATATCAAATTTAGAAGCAATTGCAAATACAATTTTAACGTCCAAATTCAGATAAAACAAGTCCCTCGTTACGTTCCAGGGTCATTCGTACACTCCAACTGTTTACAAATAACAATAACGGTCTGTCTTTCAAGTCTTTTATCTTCTTCATATCAGAAGTTCCGACAATCTTATCCAAGTCAATTTCTTTATTCTCAATCCAACGGATATGCTCGTATGGAAGCGGTTCCAGTTTAATATCTACATTGTATTCATTTTCCAGACGATATTTTAATACGTCGAATTGCAGAACGCCGACTACTCCGACAATGATTTCTTCCATTCCCGTATTATATTCCTGAAAAATCTGAATCGCACCTTCCTGTGCAATCTGATTGATACCCTTAATAAACTGCTTACGCTTCATGGTGTCCATCTGGCGAACTCTTGCAAAGTGTTCCGGCGCAAAAGTCGGAATCCCTTCATAAGCAAATTTTTCAGGTGCATTGGTAAGCGTATCTCCGATAGAGAAAATGCCCGGGTCAAAGACACCTATAATGTCTCCCCCATATGCCTTGTCAATCATCTTTCGTTCACTTGCCATCATCTGCTGTGGTTGTGACAGTCTCACTTTCTTACCGCCTTGAATATGAAATACATCCATGCCCGCCTCAAACTCGCCTGAACAGATACGCATAAATGCAATTCTATCACGGTGGGCTTTATTCATATTTGCCTGAATCTTAAAGACAAATGCTGAAAAATCCTTTTCTGTCATCGGGTCAATCTCGCCCTTATCAGACATTCTCGGAAGCGGCGAACTTGTCATTTGTAAGAAATGTTTTAAGAAAGTTTCTACACCAAAATTTGTCAGCGCCGAGCCGAAAAATACCGGTGACAATTCTCCCTTACTTACCAATTCCATGTCAAACTCAGCGCTTGCCCCGTCAAGCAATTCTATCTCTTCATTCAGCTGTGCCTTTTGCTCCGCACTAATTAGTGTATCCACAAGCGGGTCATCAAATGCTATCTTTTGCACTTCGCCCATGGAAGTACCTTTTTTTGTATCCGAAAACAATTCAATTTCCTTGTGTTCTCTGTCAAACACACCTCTAAATGCTTTTCCGCAGCCAATCGGCCAGTTAATCGGACAAGTCGCAATCCCAAGTTCTTTTTCAATATCATCCAAAAGTTCAAAGGTATCCATGGCTTCACGGTCCATCTTATTGATAAACGTAAAAATCGGGATATGACGCATTACACAAACTTTAAAAAGCTTTCTTGTCTGCGCTTCTACACCCTTTGAACCGTCGATTACCATAACTGCCGAATCTGCTGCCATCAGTGTACGGTATGTATCTTCTGAGAAATCTTGATGTCCCGGCGTATCCAAGATATTGATGCAATATCCGTCATAATTAAATTGGAGCACGGAAGAAGTGACCGAGATACCTCTCTCCTTTTCAATTTCCATCCAGTCAGACACTGCATGCTTCGATGTAGCCTTTCCTTTTACCGAACCCGCCTGATTAATCGCGCCGCCATACAGCAAAAACTTTTCCGTCAAGGTCGTCTTTCCGGCATCGGGATGCGAGATAATTGCAAATGTCCTTCTCTTTTTAATTTCATCTGTAATATTTGACATGATTTGTCTCCTATATATTTCCAATCATTCTATTTCTGCATACCTACATAGTCTAACACAACTATTATTTGTCTGCAAACAATATTTATGCTCCTATTTACTTGTTTTTGCATTCCCTGCATTTTTATTTCATATCCTCAATGAACTTTTATACGCGGAAGACGAAAGTCCATTGGAATAGATACCATATCACATAAAGAAGCGATACATACAGGATTTCCCAACTATGTATCGCTCCATTCTTTTACTCATTATGCAGAATATTTATTTAAAGTATTTCACACCTGATTCGAAAATCTTCAAATCCTGTTCTCCGTAGATATTGATTGCAACTGAATCACCGCGGCGTTCAGAGTGAGCCATCTTACCAAGCACACGTCCGTCAGGACTTGTGATACCCTCGATTGCTCTATAAGAACCGTTTGGATTCCACTCCTCGTCCATGGTGATAACTCCATCCAAATTACAATATTGCGTTGCAACTTGTCCGTTTGTAAAGAGTTCGTCAAGAACTGCTTCCGGTGCAACAAAGCGTCCTTCTCCATGTGATGCAGGATTTGTGTACACACCGCCGAGCTGCGCCCCTGCAAGCCATGGCGATTTGTTTGTTACAACCTTTGTATAAACCATCTTAGAAATATGACGTCCGATTGTATTATAAGTAAGTGTCGGTGAATCCTCTGTCTGTCCGCAAATCTTACCATATGGAACCAAGCCCAATTTGATAAGCGCCTGGAAACCGTTACAGATACCGAGTGCAAGACCGTCTCTTTCATTCAAAAGTTTTTCTACTGCTTCTTTGAGTTTTGCATTTTGGAATGCTGTCGCAAAGAATTTAGCAGAACCATCCGGTTCATCACCTGCACTAAATCCGCCTGGAAACATAATCATCTGTGACTGTGCAATGGCTTTTTCAAACTCGGCCACAGAATCACGGATGTCTTCGGCATCCAAGTTTTTGAACACCTTTGTGATGACGTTTGCGCCTGCACGTTCAAATGCTTTTCGGCTGTCATATTCGCAGTTGGTTCCTGGGAATACAGGAATAAATACAGTTGGTTTTGCCACTTTATTCTTACATACGTAAATCTTATCTGTATTGTAAAGTTTTTCTTCTACCGGAGTTGGTTCATATGCACCTGCCACAGTAGCAAACACTTTCTCAAGTGGCGCTTTCCATGTATCTACCGCATCGCTTAATGCAATTGTTATATCTCCATATGTGATTGCCTGAGCTGCTGTCACTTCACCGATTACCTTGTAATCAATGGTAAGCGCATCTACTTTATCGGCAGGTACTTCTGCAATGATATCACCAAATGCAGGAGCAAATAAGTCTTTCTTATCCACGCATGTGCAAATGTTTACGCCCATGCCGTTACCAAATGCCATTTTGCTGACTGCCGCCGCGATACCATGTCTGTCTAATGTATATGCCGAAACGATATTTCCGTTTTGAATATCATTATGGAATTTTCCATACTGGTCCATAACCTGGGCATAAACCGGCAAATCATAGTTGTCTTTTTCGATACGCATCCATACTAATTTATTTCCTGCCGTCTTAAATTCCGGTGTGATGATATCTTTTTGGGTAGCAACATCTACCGCAAATGATACCAAGGTCGGCGGTACGTCAATGTCCTGGAAAGTACCTGACATACTGTCTTTACCACCAATAGACGGAAGTCCCAAGCCTAATTGCACATCATATGCACCGAGAAGTGCCGCAAACGGTTGACTCCATCTGGAAGGATCTTCTGTCATACGTCTGAAGTATTCTTGGAATGTCAGACGAATCTTGCTGTAATCACCGCCGTTAGCAACAATTTTTGCAACAGATTCCAATACTGCGTAAACTGCGCCGTGATATGGACTCCAGCTTGAAAGATATGGATCAAATCCGTAACTCATCATGGTTACTGTATCACATTTTCCTGTTAATACAGGTAATTTCGCTACCATTGCCTGTGTCTCTGTCATCTGGTATTTTCCACCATGTGGCATGAATACAGAGCCTGCTCCGATAGAACCGTCAAACATTTCCACAAGGCCCTTTTGTGAACATACATTTAAATCAGAGAGTGTTTCAAGCCATTTTTCTCTGACATTTTCCACTTCTTCTTTCACAAAAATGCTGTCTGCTCTATTCGGAATATCCACTGCAACTGTTGTTTCCTGATGAGCACCGTTTGTGTCGAGGAATGCTCGTGAAATATTTACGATTTCCTTGCCTCTCCATGAAAGCACAAGCCTTGGGTCTTCTGTTACAACGGCAACTTCCACTGCTTCTAAGTTTTCTTCCTTTGCGTATCCCAAAAACTCCGCAACATCCTTCGGGTCAACTACAACTGCCATACGTTCCTGTGATTCTGAAATGGCAATTTCAGTTCCGTCAAGACCTGCATACTTCTTCGGAACTTTATCCAGGTTAATCTGAAGACCGTCTGCCAGTTCTCCGATTGCCACAGATACACCGCCGGCACCAAAGTCATTACATTTCTTGATTAACTTACTTACTTCTTCTCTTCTGAATAAACGTTGAATCTTACGCTCTGTAGGCGGATTTCCTTTTTGTACTTCTGCGCCACAGGTTTCGATAGACTCCTCTGTGTGTACTTTGGAAGAACCGGTTGCTCCGCCACAGCCGTCACGTCCGGTACGTCCACCTAATAAGATGATGATATCGCCCGGGTCAGAATTTTCACGAATAACCGCTCTTCTCGGAGCCGCACCGAGAACTGCACCGATTTCCATACGTTTTGCAACGTAGTTTGGATGATAGATTTCTTTTACGGCGCCTGTTGCAAGACCAATTTGGTTGCCGTATGAACTGTAACCATGAGCCGCTTCACGCACCAGTTTCTTCTGCGGAAGTTTTCCTTTCAAGGTATCTTTTACAGATACCGTAGGGTCAGCCGCACCTGTCACACGCATTGCCTGATATACAAAATATCTTCCAGACAATGGGTCACGGATACATCCGCCGAGGCAGGTATCCGCACC
>CAZRZV010000097.1:0-3239 GCA_964604665.1 uncultured Faecalimonas sp.
TTGGTCAGATAGTACAACTGTACCTTGCCGTTATATAGCATCTTCATACACTTGACAAAGCAACTATTCGCTTGACTTTGAAGAACCTTGTATTCAGTAGACAAGAAAGAGCTATTGTCGTTCAGAATGTAAGAGAAATTCGTGCCACACATCATTTCCTGTATATAATTGTTTTCAACTAAAGCATTCATATCGGTAACACCTTCTTATCTTAATATTTGCTTATTTTGTTTTTTGAGCGTCTTTCTTCCTGCGTTTAAATGCAATCAGGAACCAGATAGCACCTACAAGCACTACTACGCCACCGATAGAACCCCAGAAAAGAGGCTTGTTCGCATACCAACGAACGAAGAAGTTCGTTGATACGGTAATCGTATCGTTAAACACATAAAGGTCATTCGTGCTAAAATCATCCGCAGCAGTATCCGTTACATTACCAGCCATATCCGTTACCTTCAACTGAGCAGTCTGTGCATCAGAACTTTCGTTCAAAGTAAAGCTACCTGAATAGTTGAAAGAGTTGTCGCCGAATTCTGTAATTGTATCAATCGTGCTGCCATTTACAATTATTTCAATCGATTTCAAGCCACCGACATCAACAATCGTATAATCGATATCCAACGTCTGTGCATTCACAATCTGCTTATCAAGATTTACAATGTTACGGATTTCAGGTTTTGTGGTATCAACCGTGAAGTTCATAGTGTTCAAAATCTGATTTCCAGCAGCATCAATTGAATTTTCCGGAACGCTAGTGGACTCATTTCTTTCCGAATCATTTGCAGCATATGCCGAGGTCAATGTTATTTTATATACACCGTCTTCTTCAAAATTTTCCTTAGCGATGGTGTATGCATACTGATACCAACCACTGTCGCCTATGCTTGCATTGTTATCAACGGTAGGATTAGAGGTGTACTTTGCATTAATAGTTTCGCCGTCACGTGTAATCAGAATATTCAATGAATCCGTAAGAATTTGGTTTGCATTATACTCAGTGATTACAAGATCCTGCGTAACTGCCTCCGAATTGTTGCCGTCAATCTTAATATACTGTTTTTCAAGCAGCGAGATAAGATAATCGCTGTATTCGTACACAGAACCGAATCTGTTGACTGTGAATGTATACTCTTCAGTTTCCTCATTGCCAGCCTTATCAATCATCTTAACTGTCAATGTATAGATACCGTCATTCTCAACAACCTTCTTAAAGGTGTCGTAGGTGCCGGAGCCACCCTGAGTTTCCTCCGTAACTCCCTTTATAAACTCGTCAGTTACATCTACATTCTTTTCTCCCATACGGGTGCGAACAAGTTTAACCTCATAAGAGTCATAGTTCACATCATTAAAGGAAATTGTTGGAATTACATCACCCTTATATGCATATCCGTCTGCAACACCGCCGATGGTAGGTTTCTCAATGTTTTGGTCAACAACAAAGTCTTTGCCCGCAACAGTGTTGCCATAATTTGCATCTTTGCTCTCGTTTCCAGCCTTATCAGTCATCTTGACATCAAAAGTGTAGTCACCGTCCACCTTGAATGGAATAGTAGCTGTATGAATATCGCCCTCATGATTCCAATTAATATCGGGTTGCCTATCAAGTCTATCACCTTCAAGGGTTCCTTCCATTGCACTAAAATCAACACGTGTCACATCAAAATTGTGTTCATTGATAACAACCGTCGCAGTACGATTCTTTGCAAAATACTTACCGTTCAGTGCAGAATTATTATCATATGTAACACTAATAGTAGGTAAGGTCCTATCAACAGTAAACTCTGTGGCAGCTACCGTACCTGCAGCATAGTTAATATCTTCGCATACATTATCAGCAAGATCGGTATATTCGATTGCAAAGGTGTAATCGCCGTCTGCTTCGTATACGATAGTTGCTTCCCATTGAGTGTTATCACCATTACCGCCATCAGTTCCCTCTACCTTGCTAAATGCGGAAATTGAAGGAATTATACCATCGGTGTTTGTGATTGTAACAACGATGTCATCGTTATCTTCGAAGTTTCTTTCTGTAATAACAACCTTAGCGATTCTCTTTTCCTTAAAGAATGATGTGCTATCTGCTGCATTGTTATCATACTCGATATCAATAACAGGAGTTGTCATATCAATCTTGATGTCGCCAATTTTAGTAGTAGAAGTATGAACATTGCCTGCATTGTCGATAGCGGTAATCATAACTACTACATTATTAGAATTAAATTTTTCTTTATCAATAGTAATGGAACCGATCCAAGAACTAATAAGGCCGTTGGTATCTTTCATACTACCGCTTGTCAAATCAAAGGTCTGCTCTTCAACAACATTAATGTCTTCAGCCTTGATAACATATTTAATTTCTTTAATACCGGAGTAAATGCCGGTATTAGTTTGGATGTTAGCACCGCTATACTTAGGCTCAACAACCTTGAAATCAACCTTTACAGTATCATCTTCATTATAAATACCGTTATAGTTAGCCTTTGGAAGTGTAATGTCAATCTCAGGAGAGTAATTGTCACCGCCCGGAGCTTTGTCATCTACGATAACACCGTTGGAAGACAAGTAAATGTCATTACCTGCTTTATCTATAATATGTACATAGACAATAAATTTCTCATTAGGCTCAACTTCAAAATTGAATGCATCTTTAATGGTCAAATCCTTAGTAGAATTGCTCCATATGATGTTATTTGCAGTGATGTCTGTCACAACATTTTCAGTTCTGAAATACTCAATGTAATCCACACCACTCAAATTATCGGTGGATGTAGCTGAAACTTTTGCATTACTGTTGGACCAACGGTTGTTGTAATCGATAGATGTCAAAACGTCGCTTACACGGTCATTTTGATCGTTAACATCATCGTGCTCAGTTTTCCAAGATTCTTTCCAAGAGCTAGTAGCATCCTTTACCAGACCCTCAATTACTAATTCAGCATCTGGTTTGCTCTTGTCAATTGTAAACTCGTTGGTTGCAACTGAACCTTTAACATAAACCACAGGCTTATTATCATTACCTGCTTTATCCTTTGCGGAAATAGCAAAAGTATAGTCGGCTTCATTAGTAAAGAGAACCTTTGCGGTATGAACATCACCATCTGTGTTCCAATTCAAAGCATAATTGGAACTTGTATCAACACCGCCTTCGGTAATATTGAGTACAACACCGTTTTCATCGAAGTTATGCTCAGTGATCTGAATGGTTGCTTCTCTTTTTGCCTTGAAGTACTTTCCATTAG
>CAZRZV010000097.1:3249-4861 GCA_964604665.1 uncultured Faecalimonas sp.
AGAAACTTCAATGACAGGTCTAGTGGCATCAAACACAAAATCTTTCGTGGAAGCATAGGAAACATTTCCTGCTTTATCTATCACCTTTGCATAAACAACATAATCACTATCCTTATTAATAGTTACTGTCGTTCCCTTATTCCAAGAAGGAATATCTTCACCTTTTTCAAACAGATCCGAATTGCTCAGTCGATTCTTTTCGAGTTTATAATAATAAACATGATCTATTGTGGAATTCTCATCTGTACCAGAGAGCGTAACTGTTACTTCATCCTTATGATAAATACCAAAAGTAACTGTCTCAAGAAAAATATCCCAAAGTGAACCTTCATTAATCTTGGTAAATGCTTTCGGCAGGTCTTTATCAATATTTATATTACCGTCTACATTACCAAAAGTATCGCCAATAGATATTTCGCCGGTATATCTGCCTAATGCATCTCTTAAGAATACTTTATAATCCTGTTTGCTTTCGGTGATTGTCAATGCACTGCTAAAGTTTGAATCACCATCATCAGCGGTTCCTATTGTGTAACCCTCTTTAGGAATAATCTTAATGTCATAGTTGTACCAATGATTTTCATTTGCGTTTGCAATAGTTGTTCCGTCAATTGCCTTTACAATGGTAAACGGATCCGCAGGAGTTTCAAGGTTAGAGATAACAAATTGAGTTGAAGATAATGTGCCATTAATAACATAGTTTGCTGCATCCACACCAGTCAAAGTTGCTGTAGCGGTATATGTACCTGGACGCTTTTCTGCGCCGGACACCTTAACATTAACAACATCTTCGGCAAAAATTTCGCCTTCGTTAATAGTTGCTGTAGGCTTCTGTCGGTCTTTGTTATGGGTAAGAGATGTATTTGCCCAAGTAATTACAACTTCCTTTTCGTCAATGTTAAACAACTGAGTTTTATTAGCCTTGATAACATAGTTAACTGCTTTTGAACCAATCAAAGTCGCTTCTGCGCTATAATTGTCGCCAGCATCTTTTTGGGCACCGGAAACAACCACAGCAACATCATCAGATTCAGCAATGCCATCAGTGATTACTGCAGTAGGGTTCTGTTCCTGAGCGTTATAAATAAGTGTTGTATTACTCCATTCAACGCTAACTTCCTTCTGTTTAATCTCAAAATCACAAGATTTAACAGCTTCAGCGTATACAGCAGTTGCTCCGCAATAAATTCTTACTGTATATTCACCGGCATTTGAAGGAACATCTTCAGACCAGTTAGTTTCGCCCTTAATTGCATACTCAATTTTAGAAAGGACATAGTCACCAGTAATAATATCAAAATCAGGATTAACTGCGGTTTCACCATAAGTCCAATCGCTAATGCTGATAGAAAGTTCCCCATTTAACTTATCTTTAGTGGATATAGAAGACATATGACTTACGGCAGCAGCATAATTTGTTGTTTCACTTACACGTGCATAGAAATAATATGTTGTGCTACCCTCTAGTCTATCAAATGTTGTCCCGGTCTGCCAATTAGTAACCTTAGAGGGATCATTCTTGTCAACTTCATTTTTTATATATCCGTATTCAACTGTACCGTCACCTACTGTAGGTATAATTTAATTAACAGTAATTGAAGTATGCGTGGCT
>CAZRZV010000098.1:0-4836 GCA_964604665.1 uncultured Faecalimonas sp.
TATCGAAAGGAAAGAAAGTAGCCTTAAAGGTATTTATACCAATTTCACCAACCGATGCAGTCGCGTCATTCCAAACAAATCCTGCGGGGAGTTCAACATCTGCTAGTGTTTGTCCGTATTCTGCAGTTAAATCGGTAGGAACATTATACGAAGGAGTTCCCTTTACAATTTCAAATCCAACAGAAGCAGTTTTTCCTTCTGCAGTGATGCTTGCCGTATAGGAACCAACCGTCTTAGGCTCTTTGTTATATATGATCTCAGGTACATCATTACCGGTAGCAGCCTTCCAAGCAGCAACTCCATCAACTATAGCCGACTTAACGGTATTGTCGTATTCCAAATCAGTAGGGGCTACAATCGTAATTGAAACCTTACGGTCAGTTAAATCACATGTTCCCGTGCTTTTGCAAGTTGCAACAAGTGTCTTATTCCCATTTTCAAGGCTGTATACAAACTCGCCATGTGCATGTGGAGGATTGCAAAGTAGGCAATCAGTTCCACCTTCACCTTCATTGTGTGACGAATACGCATTTGCAATGTTGCTGTAATCGCAGTCTGCATTATCGCAAACAAGATAATGCTTTCCATCGGGAATAGTGTTTTCAACCCACTGTAATTTGCCTCCGCAAGTTGCTTCCTGGCAATTATCACCTGCTACAGGTGATGCAGCTAGAGCTGTTAATGTTGACATTGGAACCATCGCAAGCAACATAATTACAGCAAGTATCACTGCCAATACTCTGTCGAGCAACTTTGTTCTACTTCTAACCATTACTTAATCTCTCCTAACTGTTGATTTATGATTTATGTAAATGTAATTGATCCCATAATGAATAAGTGCAAGCTTTTTTTAACCTTTATATTTGGTATTAAAAGCCTCATTTTTTCGTCGGGACCTGTTGATGTTAACAACCATCCTAATAGTTAAAATCAATGCTATCCAAAACAACACCGCCACAATATACATTGGCGTTTTTGTATCATTCCTAAAACCATATACTATCGGCATCAGGAAAATCGATAAAGATAAAACCGCCAACGATATAGTATAGGAACAAAACATCTTCTGTCGGCGATAATAGACTCTTTGTGACCAGTCCATCATATCACCTCGTCAGTGTGAATAAGAAGTACCTCATCAAGCATTTTCAACTTCACGCCGCCTTCTCGCTTAATCGGTTTATGCTGAACCGGATTATCTAACGGAGCAGTGACATCCTCATCAACAAGAAGTCCTGTTGTTTCCGAGTCAAGCATCCCAGTTGCCTCTGATAGTGTCCCAGCCGCTCGGTCATCATTTAATAAACCAGTATCTGGTCTGTCATCGGATGAACTTGGCTCTTGTTTGTGCTTCTTGGAATGTTGCATAATGTCAGTCAGTTTTCCCCGTTTAGCATGGGTTTTGCTTCCTTTATAGCTCTTAGAACCCGATTTCTCATTTGCTGCTCGCATTTTTGCGATTGATTTACGTGCATTTCTACCCGAAAGGTCACCAATGACTGCCGGTATCTTCAAGAGAAACCACAAAAAAGCAGTAACCACTAAACACACGCCTGCGATTATGAAAGAGATAATCGATAATGTTAATAACATTTCAGCCATTATTAATTACCTCCTTGCTTGCGTTTTTCAACTTCATCATATTTTGCGTTAATGTTGCTGACAAAAGAGTCATAGCTTAAATTAATTCTATCCTTCAAGTTATTTACATAGGAAAGCGTGGATGTAATTCCGCTCCCTTTATCTTCCAAGTCAGCCATAAGTTCAAGGGCTGTTTGTCTCTCAAATCCAACGCCGGCCATATATTCTGCCTGATCGTTAATTAAAAGCATCGCAACATAGTAAAGTGAAATCTTGTCGTAATTCGCTTCATTGTCTGTTGCCTTGTCTACCGTACTCATCGCCGCATTGATTTCTTCAAAGAGCGTGTTGTAGTCATCAAGCGAATGTTCTGCAGTTGAACTTTGATTTGTCATAAATTTGCAAATTGAATGGTAACATTCTGCAATAGCTTTCTTGTCAAAGCTCGCATCTGCTTCCGCTGCCACCTTGAAAAAGTTCTTTGCGTTAACAGCTCTGCTTTTGAACGAACCATCATAATCCGAGAAATAAAGCTTTCCCATATCGTAATACATATCTGCAATTTCCGAATTAGTAAGGTCGAGGGATTCCGCATTAGCTTCAATTGTATTACCAATCTTTGTGATATCATTATTTTCAGCATCATGATTTTTGTAATACTCAATCAGCATATTATAGGCATCAACTCGCTCAGGATAAATGTCAGCTGCTGCAAAATATTTTGTTGGATCAGAACTGCTGATATTTGCATCATAATCCTGGTTGTTTACCGCCGTCGCTGACATATTTAATACAACACCAACAATTACCATAACAACGCAAAGAGAAGCTGATATAATAAATGACCATAATTTCCTTTTTTGCTTCTTCTTGAATCCCTTTGTTATCAATTCAGGATGTTCAAGATCATACAAAAGGTCGGAACAACTTTGATACCTGTTTTCAGCAGCTGGTTCAACACAGCGGTCAATGATAATCTCGATACCTTCGGAAAGTTCGGGATTCCACTGTCTGACAGGTGCATAAGCTTCACCGCTTCGAGGATCAACACCAGTTAGCAAATGATGCATCGTCATGCCAAGTGCAAAAATGTCAGAACGAGCATCTGTCTGTCCGCTATACTGTTCAGGCGGAGCGTAGCCTTTTGTTCCAAGAACAGTGGTATCTGCAAGATTTTGTTCCTTATACTCACGAGCGATACCAAAGTCGATAATTTTGATATTACCTTCCGGCTTAAGCATTATATTAGCCGGTTTCATATCACGATATATAATTGGCGGCTTTTGCGAATGCAGATATCCAAGAGCATCACACAATTGCTTTGCCCAACCAATAACCATTTCTTCTGACTGAGCACCGTACTCATTGAGAATCTTATCAAGTGATTCGCCTTCAATGTAGTCCATGACGACATAAATGGTTACTCCGTTATCAATAATGTCTACAATTCTAGGAAGAGAAGGATGATCCAATCTCTTCATCATATTGGCTTCAGCAAGCAAACTGTTTACGACGATTTCATCGTTCTTTCCGCCGCCTCTTTTTCGAATCTCTTTAACCGCCCACTGTTTATTAAGGTGGGTATCCATAGCAAGGTAAACGACGGACATACCGCCTCGACCAATTTCCCTAAGTACTTCATACTTCCCATCAATAACGGTTCCAATTTCAGTCATATGTCCTCACCTCACTCTGCTTTTATTAGTACAACAGAGATATTATCCTTTTCCTCTCGCCTCTTTACTTGGTCAATCAGGTACTTTGCATTGTTGTGCATAGCATCTTTGTTCATGAGGTTGATTGGATTTAGCGACTCATACATCTCATTTTCTGTGATTTCATGTCTGAAACCGTCTGAGCATAGCATATATGCCCCTTTCTCTGTTTTGCCTGTTATCACCTGTGGCTCTACAGTCTTAGAAGCACCAATACACTGCAACAAGAGATTCCGACGTTTGTCGGTCTTAGCTTGCTCCAGTGTAATCGTTCCTCGACTGATTTCCCTTGCAATAAATGTCTGGTCTGTTGTGAGCTGCGTAAGCGCAGAACCAATATGGTATATCCTGGTGTCCCCAACATGGCCGATAATATATTGATCATCTATGAAAAGAATACCTGAAAAGGTCGTACCAACTCCTTCAAGCTTATTGTTTCTGCTGTATTCAAGTATTTGAACATTTAATTCCTTGAGCATAAGAGACCACTTTGCACCAATGACATTGAGATCTATATTTTCAAGTTCAAACGGCAGTTCATTGTCAAACCATTCAGCAAAAGCCTTTATGACCGTTGCACTAGCGAGTTCACCTTTAGAAAGGCCTCCCATACCGTCACAAATAACTGCTAGCAACACCTCTCCTCTATCTGTTGTGGCATGCTTTATAAGAACACTATCTTGATTCGTGTCTTTACTTATTCCAATGTCAGTATCTGCAGTCGCAATATACCGCATACCAATTCACTCTCCTTATCTATGCTCTAAAAATGAATTTTTCATTTCCTAATTTCAAGTTATCGCCGTCGTGAATTTCAACCTCAACATGAACCGGCATTTCTTTCTCGTTTATGTATGTATGATTCTTAGAATTGAGATCCTTCACAAAATATTGTGTTCCTCGTGTGATAATGTCTGCATGACTTCGACTAACAGCAATGTTATTAGTAACAAAGTAATCAACATAGCTTTTTTCTTTTCCTAAACGAAAAACAGGTTTATTTACACTTATTTCCTCGTTGGTAAGGATTCTGAATAATTTAGGGTAGTGAATATTTGCCTCATTCTTCTCGTCAAGGAGACCAGTTGCCTCGTCCTCATCAGCAAGAAGACCGGTTGCCTCATCAGAATCATCAAGTAGCCCTGTTGCTTCATCTTCATCTAAAAGACCAGTTGCTTCTTCATCAAGAATGTCGGTTGCTTCATCATCTACCAGCAGTCCGGTAGGCTCATCATCTCTTTGAGCCTTTTGATTCTCGTGATGCTCGTAATAGTGTTGCGGTTTATCCGTCATAAATCCACTTTGACTGGCATTCTGCTTCCTTATAGTATTAACAACACTCCGGTCCTCCTCGGAAACAAGAGCCTCAACCTTCATAATATCAAATGGTCTAATTGCTCGGAATGAGTAAAGGAAGCGTGATACAAAATCGTTGTCTTTTTCATCAGCAGGTTTTGTCGAATATACAATGGTTTCAATAAATTCGATTAGATTAGAGTTTTGCTGACCAGTCGTGGTCGGCACATACAGAAATTGCACT
>CAZRZV010000099.1:0-3144 GCA_964604665.1 uncultured Faecalimonas sp.
TAAATCGGAAAATTCATAACCCTTATTCTTAGAGCGAAAAGCTCCATCCTTATAACGCAGAGCAAAAGATTCTCTGGTACTCTGTTTTGCAATATCAAATTTTTCCGAATCATATTCATGGTTAAATAAAGTATGCAGGACACCTTCCAAAGTAGCTATAAAATCTGACTTTTTCCTGTAAAAAGAAACCGATGACACAGCTCTTTGGGTGTCATAATGAAGTCCTGACGCTTCATCCATCAAACGATAATAGTTGAATAAAATATTATAAAATGCACAGTTGGATTCAAAATGCGAGTCATCCACAATAAAATCACGGGTAGCATATCCACCTCGTAGGCTGACTGCTGCATAAATCATATCTTTACTATAGGGGCGATTATTTATTTCAATTTGCAATTTTACTTTTTCCATCTTTATTTCTCCTTGATTACTTTAATACAAACGGCCCCTCGACCCATCAAGGGGCCGTTTGCACAAAGTTTTTAGCCCCTAAACTGATTGGCAATGCTGGTATCAGTTTCTTCAACGATCTTAGCAGTAGAATCGAGTGCGGCTGCAATTTCACGGATCAGTTCCTCAGCCTTCATAAAGCCGGGCTTCAGTTCCTGATAACGTGCAGCGTAGGATTCGCTTGCGGCGCCTTCCCACTCGCTCTGAAGTTGCTGGAGCAGAGAGTCCATCTTGTTGATAACACCGTTTACAGTGTCAGCTTCAGCACGATACTGATTTGCTCTCTCTCGCATCTGATCAGGGGTAATTCTAATCTGATTAGCCATGGTAGTTCCTCCTTTTTAGAATTTTTATATAACCGGAAGCCCGGAAATATACTTATGTAAATTAGCCTCTAAACTGATTAGCAATGCTGGTATCAGTTTCTTCAACAATCTTGGCAGTGGAGTCAAGCGCTGCTGCGATTTCGCGGATCAGTTCCTCAGCCTTCATAAAGCCGGGCTTCAGTTCCTGATAACGTGCAGCGTAGGATTCGCTTGCGGCGCCTTCCCACTCGCTCTGAAGTTGCTGGAGCAGAGAGTCCATCTTGTTGATAACACCGTTTACAGTGTCAGCCTCGGCGCGATACTGATTTGCTCTCTCGCGCATCTGATCAGGGGTAATTCTAATTTGGTTTGCCATAAAAATCTCCTCCATTTTTAACTTATAATATTATTTGCCATTGATGTAATATATGTATTTGCGCTTTGTAATTCTTGACAGCGCAAAACGAGACGTGCTGAGATTGTATCATCAATTGTGCTTACATTATTAAACACCGTATCAATTCTTTTCTTACATGTTTGATTTGTCTCGGAAATCTTAGAGAAGTATCCATTAATTCCCTTAACCGCAATGCTAACAAGCAATGATGAATACCATTCTTCACCGGAATAATTACTCCATGCGGAAACAGAGCCACCGCCCAAATTCTCGATACGGTTTATAGCATTCATAAGAGCCTCATATACACTCGATGAAAAATCTCTAATTGTGCCGGTCTTTGCTTTTGCGTTTCCGCAACCGCCTGAACCATCGATATCTTTAACTTTGCTGTTGATTTTTTCCCAAAAGGCGGAAATATCAATGTCATAACCATCTAATTTCCACTTTTTAAGCAAAGGAAGCCAGACATTCTTTATCCACCAGTCATCATTGTCATCAGTAAGTTGTCCTTTAATATAGTCAATAAGGCCCGAAAGGCCAACAATGTCTACACCAGCAATATTGACTGTGAACATCTCATCCAGGGAATCCAGTCCTAACACAGCAAGCAGTTTATCGATATCCTCGGCAGATAGGTCATTATCTTCCATGTATTTTACAAGGTAAGCAATTATTATTGCCACAGTATCCTGATTCTTAAGTGCATAATCTATAATTTCTTGGGGGTCCATTTCTCCGCCGCCAAAAACCATCGCGAGCAATTGAGAAATAAAACCAATTATAATTTCTTTATCTTCATCGCTCGCATTATTGATCACATAAGTAGTAAACCCATGCAACATTATAATGGATTCATCTTCGGATATCTGTACTATAATTGGGTTGCCGTTCTCATCCACAACAATGTTTCCATTCTCATCTGTCATAAAGAATGAGTTTGGACTATGATGCTCTCCAATATTAGCCACACCATAACCTTGGCAGTATATTTGGTTAGAATTAGGAACCAGGAAGAGTAGTGCATGAACATAGTCAGTGGAAAGTGAGTATGCAGTAATTATTCCACCCTTTGCTTGAATTTCTGCCCAATATTTATCTATGAATTCCTGCGAAAATCCTTGACCATCATAGGCAACACATCTTGTAACTTTGTCAGAAGTAATCGCAACATACATCGCCTTGTTACCACCTTTAGAATGGCCTGTCACAGTAATGCTGTCATAGGACAGACTCTCGATAAAATCAAGCGCATCTTTCTGACACTGTGTATCAGCTACGTTAAGTCCCTCAACGTTATCTACCCACTCATCACCACCTGAGGTTCCTCTAAAGGCAACTATTGCTTCACTCGTGTTCCCTTCTTCTACAAAGCATAAAGCAAGTGTTGTTCCGTCCGAATTAGTCATGGTATCTGCCAAAACCAGGTCTTTCATTTTACTTGACTTTAAGTATCGAATAATTCCTGCCCATTCTTTTGCGGAAACAAAGCCTATATCTTGATCGCCTTTTTCCTCAAGTCTATTTAGTGCCTCTTCATCAAAGCATTCAAGGATTTCTGCGATAGTCATGTTCTTTTGACCGTTTTTTACGCCAGAAAAGCCACTAACGCCAGCTTCTTCAGCAACACTTTTATTAAGGTAAGTCAGCTGTTCTATCATTCCTAATTCATTATCTGTTAGAACCATTCAATCACCTCCCATCAACATAAAATACTATTTGTTCACATACAGTGTTTCTCGTGCAGCATAGTGTTCTTCCGATAAGTAATCTGTGTAGTTGTATTTTGTCGGATATGCAATCTTACCATCTTTAAGAAGAATGAGCTGGGCCATACCGTATAATTGATGTTCAGTTAGATACTCATTAAAGTCAGCCTTAAACTTACTTAAATCCTGTTCACTGAAAGTAGCACTATCAATGAATACCCATAAACTACTCTCAACTTTTCCTTGAAGATCAGTATCAACTGTAGGTACTTCACCCAAG
>CAZRZV010000099.1:3154-4784 GCA_964604665.1 uncultured Faecalimonas sp.
TGTTTGTTCGATTTCGGCTTTGTTGGAGAAGATAATTTTATGTCCTCCGTCTTTGTAATATCAGCAAAAACTTTTATATCAGTATTTGGCAGAATAGCCTTAATACCATCGCATACATATGCTACATATATTGCATTTGCAGCAACATTTACAAAGTCATCTTCATATCCGGCATCTGTCTTGGTGATAGTAAAACTATCTGTTTCCTTATCACCGAATGTAGGAAAAGCTCGCATGTGCTCTTTTTCCAATGGACTTTGAGCGCTATAACCAGCATAAGAAAATGAAGTATTATACTTCTTCTCTGCATAAGATAGCATTTCTTCGATAGCTACTATTGCTTTTTGCTGCGATACAGAAAGCTCTGTATACTCTGTTGATAAGCCCTGTTCTGTTAAAATATCTTTTTGTCTCTGAGTCAAAGAAACTTCCGATTCAATGTTGCTTGGTAAATCTGAATTGTTCATCGTACACCCACACACTCCCATCATCAAAATTATTAAACTAACTATTATTCCAAAACTAACATTTCTTTTCATATTACTCCTCCCTCCTCCGATGAACCCCGCCACTGTGCAAGGGCATTATCAGTGTTAGTAAATGAGACTCTGATGTTTGTAATAGCAGTTTCAGTTTTTTGTATTAAATTGTCCAAAGCAACTCCAATTTCATTTAATTGATTTGCAGCAGTGGTAAGATTATCTGCTACGGCTCCTTTTGCGTTCGTAAATTGAACTTTTACACGCCGATTAGATATGCTTTTTGATAGCGTTGACAGTTTTCTTTCTCTTTTTTCCAGTTCCGCTGTGTCAACTTTTATCTGTACTGAATCAGCCATATTATCACCTGTTATGAAGTGACCTTTGTCAAGTGTAAATTGCAAAAATCACCACAAACTTTTCCTTTCATTAAATTTTAACACTGGGTCCAGAGGTAGAACCTCAGACTAACAGTCCCCGGCCTTGGCCACTCTGTTATACGTGGATTGGTTACCAACAGGTCAATGGTCCGCCGTGAATCTTGCTGTCTCCTAGCGTGAATCAAAATATATAAATATAATGTCAACAGAGGTGAATCGCAAATAATTCGGACCTTAGAGTGCTCCAAGGCTCTACCTCTGCATCCAGTGTTAATTAGTTTTGTTTGCAGATGAAATCTGATAAAATCAGTTTTATCTGCTTAATTACCTTTTTGGGTATTTAGATGTTTCTGTCATAGGCCTTGCCGCAAAGCGGTGCGAAGCAGCCTTGACTAAAATACCTAAATATCATATCTATCCTATATTTCCTGTTGCCATTCCCCACATGAAACAAGCAAGTTCTCTTGCTATTACTGTGGTGGCTACATTTCTATTTATTCCTTTGTTTAATGTCATCTTATAGAATCGTCTACGCAGTCTTTCATTTGCCTTATCTGCATATGCGATTACTTCCGCAGAACATCCTTGCTGACGTTGTTTCAGTGCTATAGATTTATGCCCTATGTTACCTCGTGTATAACTTTGAGCTGCTTCTACCATCAATCGCCTTAAATGACTGTTTCCGGCTTTGGTAATGCTATATCTGTTTCTATCATCACCGCTTGAATTCTCACTTGGTACCAAACCTAAAAATCCTGCAAACTTTGGTGC
>CAZRZV010000100.1:0-4692 GCA_964604665.1 uncultured Faecalimonas sp.
AAAATACTTTGAATCACCATACACTTTCATCGACATTTCTCTCATGTATAGCTCTTCTTGGTTATTTTCGATGAAAGCTATCGCCTTTAAAACATCATCCAATTCATCAATATTCTTTGGTATCTTTCGCTCCGCAATACTTTCTAACAATCTAGCACATTCTTTTTCACATATAGGTGAAGCACTTTTATACTTACCAACCAAATTTCGAAGTTTCTCTATTTGCATATCCTTTGATACGTAGCCACATCTTTCTGCCAAATATTGCTCTGCTTCTTGTATACATTCATCCACTAAAAAAATGCATTGAATCTGGGTTCCAAAAGTTTCTTTTACACTACGAATAAATCCCAGTTTGCTCAAACGCTCCACAGCCTGATTGAACTTTGAAATTTCTTCAAAATCACCATCATTTGCATTATATCTCTTATACAACTTTTCAGGTTTTACTTGCGTCCTTCTGTTGGTTTTATTATCGCCAGAGTCTTTTTTACTTTTCCGATAATTATCTACTAAATATGTCAGTATCTTTTCTTCGTAATTCAATAGTTATACCCCTTTACGCATTTCTATAATACCAATCTCCATAAGGTCTGGCTGTGTTCGAAGCACGGGCAAAACAACTTCACACTCATTTCCTATAAGTTCTGTTTTATCCGGTGCGCAGAAAATCATTTGTAAGTTCTGCTGCTTCATAAATCCAAGCATAATTTTTACATTGGTTGGATCCATCTTCGCAAATGGCTCATCAATAAATACCAATCTCGTAGAACTGCTTTTGTCATTATAAATCATGAGTAATGCCGAGAGCAAAATCAACATATATGGAATCTGAACTTCTGCGCCCGAATTATAACCGGATTGCTTTGACAATTTTGCTTT
This sequence comes from uncultured Faecalimonas sp., assembly GCA_964604665.1. Taxonomy (GTDB): domain Bacteria; phylum Bacillota; class Clostridia; order Lachnospirales; family Lachnospiraceae; genus Faecalimonas. The sequence goes on from CAZRZV010000100.1 coordinate 883, forward strand.
TGTTAGAACATCATTTGTCAGAAGAATCTCATATGTCATATAATTACGATAATCTGCGTACCGTTCAATTTTTTCTTTATCATTACTCTCCACGATACGATTAATAATTTTTTCAATATCCTTTTCTAACTCATTACCTTCTTCATCAGAGTACGACGTCATCGCGTCTAAGGTCATTTGCCCAGATGCAGTTCCCAATCCCTCACGCTCTTTTAGGTACTTTGCATACTCTAATATCTTCTCGTAATCGGAACCATCCTTCACATACTTTACATCAAACTCGTATTTTGCTTTAAACTTCAAACGTGCCAACTCAGCATTAATGAGTTTCAAATCATCTCTCGCGACTTCACAGGATTTTAACACTGTAAGTACAAATTCATTTTTGAAAATTTCTTCATAACGCCTTGTCTGCTCCTTCAACTTAGCCTGTATCTCTTGCCTATCATCCATCCAGATTCGACTTTTTCTCGCTTGATATACAGCTATTGAATCATCAGTCATTGGCAAATGATTATCACCTGTTCTAGCTGCATTATACGCAGCTTGTCCGCCTCTTAAATTTTTACCAGCTTCTACAACATTGCGTTCTGCACGCGCTCGATCCTTTAATGTACCACCGCGCCCGCTTTGCGCATTTGCGACAAACTTTTCATAATCCTCTATCGCCTTTAAATAAACAACATTATTTACAAATTGTAAATTTCTAAGACTTTCTTGCGTTTTCTTCACTTCTTCATCAGCACTTACATAATCGCTATGATTTGTCTTATACATGAATTGCATATTCATTTTATCGTCACGGACACTTTCTCTCAGCGATTCCATAGCATCAAGTTCTTGCTCCAATTCATCAACTCTCTGGGCAAGCTCCATATATTCCATATTGTTCTCTTGGGCCTTTCTCAATGCAACAAGCTCTCGTTCCTTCTTTGAACATTCTAGTAGTTTATTCTCATATTCTTCGCAAGCATCATAGTTATAAATACCAAAAAACTTTACCTCTGTATCAAGATATGACATCTTAGATTTTTCAGCGGTAAGTTGCTCCTGCAATTCAATATATGCCTTTTTTAATCCCTCCAATTTCTTTACAGCTCTAATTCTATTTAGCTCAATTGTTTCTTGACCTAAGCAATAAAATTTTATTCTATCAAAACGAATAAAATAGCTATCCATTGCCACAGACACTCTGCCTTCTTTGGACATAGCATTTTCATAGTTTCTAACTTTATCAACCGTAGTTGCATGAAATCTTCCCAGTTGATAATCAAAATATTTTTTTGCCACCTGATTCTTAACATCAATGAACTGAACTACAGAATCTTCTACCGGCTTAACGTCTTTTCTCATTAATAATTTTGTGTTGAATAAATGTGCGTATTTGTATTTAGAAGCATTTAGCACATCATCAGCAATATCATAATATTCCGGTTCTACTAGAATTGTATATCTTCGACCACCCAGATACCCTTCTATAACATCACGCCAAGTCTCATCCATAAGTCCCAAGACATATTCGCAGGCAAATCTAGCTTCTGACTGAATGCCTCTCTTTTCGAACTCTCTATTAATCTCGTTCTTCAACGCTACGTATTCCGGAATTTCTGAAAACGTAGTTTTCTTCGCATCACAGTCATCAATAATCTGTTGGCACCTTGCTTGCTCATCATTATTATCTTTTATTAAATCACCAATTCTTGTTATTTTTCCTAAAATCTCGTCTCTATATTTTTTAATTTCAGCCAAGAAAGCATCAACAGCACTTTCCTTTTCAACTCTGGCAACACTAGTTAATGTCAAAGAGGATAAAATACTTTGCTGCGTTACTTTGCACTGTTCCTCAACAAACCAAGCCACTAGTTCACTTACTTTCGTTTGAAAATCACAAAGTGCCTCCTTTTCCTTTTTCAAAAGCTCTTTCTCTTCTTGCGCCTTCTGCAAAAACGCCTCAGCTTCTGCAATTGCTTTAGCACAGTCTAAAGAATCACGGTTATTCTTTGCCGAATTATAGGCGGCTCTTACCTCCTTCTCACGAACAGCAATCGCCTCTAGTTTTTTCTCAGCTTCTGCAATCTGCCTTGTGGCGATTTCCATATTCCTTGAAGCCTCTTCCAATGTCTTCTGACATTTCAAAAATTTCCTATATGCAATTTTCACGTCATCTGCTAAAATTACATTTTTTGCCCGTGTAAGCTCATCAAACAAAGCAATAATGCCCTCTAATTCTTTAATTTCAGCATCAATAATCGTAAAATTAACATTCAAAGCATCTATATTGTTTTTTGCTGCAACAAGCTTAGAAAAATCCACTTTCTTTTCTTCTAATACACTCTCGCGAATGAACTGATCTATTTTAGCATTGGGATCGTATGACATAATACTTCTAAGTTTACGTCTAAATGCCGCTAGTTGTTGTTCATTAAGACGTAACCCTGTTCTTTGCATGAACTTAGAAAGACCTTCTTTCACATCCATCATCTTTAAACCGTGAAGTTTTTGAAGCTCTGATGCACTATATGAAAAGGTCAAACCATCTTGCTCGTATGTATGATTAATATCTCGTAATGTCTTATTTTCGATAACATATCTTTGCGTTTTAAATCCATTACCAGAATCCGTATCAATTGCTGTACCAAGGATAAATACTCTCTCTAGTTCTACTTCTTCCATTTCAAGTACAATATGTGTATAAACATTAGGCATCTTATCCGCCGGTCTCATAAAAGTACCCGCAGTTGCATCAAGTAGTCCTCTCGTATATGACGGCACAGTTCTGCTTCCTTTATTTTCAGTTGACTTATTAAATACGGTATCCCCATATAATGCATATTTAATTGCATCAAGTAACACAGATTTACCATTTCCATTTTTTCCAGCAATTAAAGTGAAGAGACCAATCGGAACAGTAATTTGATTAAATCCATACCAATTAACTAAACGAACCTGTTTTAGTTTAATCATTCTTCATCCTCCTCTTCAGAACCATCTGAATACGTTGCCTCTTCATCATCCGAACCCACACTGCCCTTCATATACTCTGCTGTTACAGTCTGGAATTGGGCAATATCCCATCCAAACTGCAATGAAGGATATAATATGATAATAGCATCCTCAGATTCATCTTTTATATCATAATCAATCAAGTCATATTTTTTAAATATCTTCATTGCTGCAGACAATCTCGACTTATCCACATCAACCTCATACGCCTTGATTTTATCAATTAAATCGCCTCTCATTACAACGTTTTCTTCACTATAGCCTAAATTCTCAAGATAAACCTCCCACAATACCAAAAGTAAATGATATTGTTCTGTTGTAAACGAAACTACATTTGCCCGTTTTAAACCCACAGCATCCTCGTCTGCCTCAAAAGGCTTAAGCATTGCAATTTTTACATTAGTGTCCACAAACACATCAAAACCAATCATACGAAGATAATCAGATATATCTTGCCTATTAGACTCGCGCGAGATAAAAGAATAAAGTTTTTCATCTTTATCACCAACAATAAATGTTGAATCCAAAAGCTTACGGACACAACGCTTAAATAATATATTGTTTTCTTCCTTTATTGAAATACTTAATTTAATATCACCCATTTACAGTTTCCTCTTTATCCTTATATTGCTAATTGTTGCAACTTCTGTTTCTATAGTACCTTCTAAAAATTCCACCTCATAAGGGAATTCCAAACTTCCCGAATAGATTATGCTGGCAGCAATCATCATTGCATCATCTCTTGTCTTAATTGTCGTTTTATCAGGTACTATACTTTCTTTATCTGCTAATACGCTTTCAAAATAA
>CAZRZV010000101.1:0-4672 GCA_964604665.1 uncultured Faecalimonas sp.
GATGGTAAACTTCAATAAAGTCAAAATCAAAAGTGCAAAGACTACCAAACTCAAAATGCTTGCAAGACCTGTGGATAATCCTAAGAATCCACTAATATCAATGGCCTTATCTATTCCTGCTACAGCAAAGACTGCGAGGAGAATTCCAACAAGACCTTCACCTGCAATCATACCCGAACAGTACAAAATACCATCTGTAACAATTGCTTCTTTTTCTTTTTCATCTCTCTTCATCTTGTTGAAGCACAGGCGGATAATACCACCAACCATGATACATGCATTTAATTGTACCGGTAAATATACACCGATTGCAAATGGCAATACAGGAATGCCAAGAATTTCAACAACAATTGCAAGGAAAACCCCGATAAATACAAGTCCCCATGGAAGATTTCCTTTCATAACACCTTCCACAATCATCTTCATTAAAGTTGCCTGTGGTGCACCGATTTCTGTTGAACCAAATCCCCATGCTGCATCTAAGAGATAGAGAACCCCACCGATTGCAAATGCTGATGCGATAACACCGAGCACTTCTCCGATTTGTTGTTTCTTAGGTGTGGAACCTAATAAGTATCCTGTCTTCAAATCCTGTGATGTATCGCCGGAAATAGCCGCTACAATACAGATAATCGAACCGATTGCAATTGCACCCTGCATACCATGAGCGCCTGCATCACCTGTAATCTTTAATACTAATGTCGCAACAAGTAATGTTGCGATTGCCATACCTGATACCGGGTTGTTAGAGCTTCCTACCAAGCCAACCATTCTGGAAGATACAGTTGCAAAGAAGAAACCAAAAATAACTACGATAATTGCGCCAACTAAAGTAACCGGGATTTGAGGTACCAGCCATACCATTAATGTAAGAACTAAAATGGCAAAAAGAATAAACTTCATGTTTAAATCTCTATCGGTACGTTTGATAGAATTAGAGCCTACTCCGCCTTTCAAACTCTTCATTGCATCTGCAAATGTACGAACAATCAGTGGGAAAGATTTTACTAAGCTGATGATACCACCGGCTGCCAAAGCTCCCGCACCAATATAACGAATATAACTTCCCCAGATTGCACTTGCTCCTCCTGAAGCAAACATTGTCTGAATAGATGCTTCTCCCGGATATAAGATTGCTTCTCCACCAAAAAGTACGATTAACGGAATCAATACCATCCAGCTAACCACACCACCTGCAAACATATAAGAAGAAATCTTTGGTCCGCAAATATAACCTACAGACATCACAGCCGGGTAAATTTGTGTTCCGATTTCCCCTGTATATCCTTTGAAGAGTTTCTTAAAGTTATAAGACACTTCACTTGGAACAGCTTTCAATCCGTCAATTACAAATTTGAATACCGCAGCAATTCCCATACCTGCGAATACTGTCGCAGCGTTAGCGCCACCCTCTTCGCCTGCAAGCAGCACTTCTGCGCAAGCCTGCCCTTCCGGATATGGTAAGATGCCATGTTCTTTTACAATCAATGCATTTCTCAAAGGAACCATAAAGAACACGCCCAAAAGACCGCCGATTAAAGCAATAATCGTAATTTCTACGATACTTGGCTTTTCCATAATACCGTCTTTTGCCCAAAGGAATAATGCAGGCAATGTAAAGATTGCACCTGCTGCGAGTGATTCTCCTGCAGAACCGATTGTCTGTACAAGATTACTCTCCAAAATAGAATTTTTCTTCATCAACACACGGATAACACCCATAGAAATAACAGCTGCCGGAATAGAGGCAGATATAGTCATGCCGACTCTCAGTCCAAGGTACGCATTTGCCGCACCAAAGACAACTGCAAGGAGAATACCCATAATGATTGATGTCACTGTTAATTCCGGCGTTACTTTTTCGGCCGGAACATACGGTTTAAATTCATTCTTGTTTTCCATAACAAAAATTTTCCTTTCTATATTTTTTGTTGTATCAGTTCATCGCAACACAGCGATGATGAACTGAAAAAATTATACCATATTGAAGAATATTATGCCAGTAAAATTTTAACGGACATAATAAATGCGTCAGCTGTAGAGTCTACATAACTGACGCATTCTTTTTCTTTTCTCAAAACAGTTCTCTATACAATTCCTTGTGCTGTCATGGCATCTACTACTTTTTCAAATCCTGCAATGTTTGCGCCAACCACAAAATTACCCTTGAAGCCATATTTTTCAGCTGCATTGTATGCATTATGACAGATGTTTACCATAATTGTTTTTAATTTTTCATCTACTTCTTCAAATGTCCAGTGAAGTCTTTCGCTGTTTTGTGACATTTCAAGTGCGGATGTTGCAACACCGCCTGCATTTGCTGCCTTACCCGGAGCAAAGATTACTCCGTTTGCCTGTAAGTATTCGGTAGCTTCCATTGTTGTAGGCATATTAGCGCCTTCTGCAACAGCTATCACCCCATTTGCCACCAATGCTTTTGCATCATCTAAAAGAAGTTCATTTTGTGTTGCACATGGAAGTGCGATATCTACTTTCACTGTCCATACGCCTCTGCCTTCATGGTATTCAGAATTTGGACGATATTTTTTATATTCTGTCAAACGTGCACGTTTTACTTCTTTGATTTCTTTTACCGCCTCGATATCAACACCGTCTGCATCGTATATCCAGCCTGTTGAATCACTCAATGTAACAACTTTTGCACCAAGTTCAGTTGCCTTTTCTGCTGCATAAATCGCAACATTTCCTGCTCCTGAAATAGCAACCGTCTTGCCTGCAAGTTCAATGCCGTTTAATTGAAGCATTTCTTGTGTGAAATAAAGAAGTCCGTAACCTGTAGCTTCTTTTCTTGCCAAAGAACCGCCGTAGCTAAGTCCCTTTCCTGTCAATACACCTTCGTATACGTTACGAATACGTTTGTATTGTCCGTACATATAACCGATTTCTCTTGCGCCTGTTCCGATATCTCCTGCCGGAACGTCTGTATCAGCGCCAATATGTTTACACAATTCTGTCATAAAGCTTTGGCAAAATGCCATGATTTCTCTGTCTGATTTACCCTTCGGATCAAAATCAGAACCACCTTTACCGCCTCCGATTGGAAGACCTGTCAATGAGTTCTTAAATACTTGTTCAAATCCCAAGAATTTAATGATACCTAAATTAACAGACGGATGAAGACGGATACCTCCTTTGTATGGTCCGATTGCGCTGTTGAATTGTACACGATATCCTCTGTTTACCTGCACATTTCCATTATCGTCTACCCATGGTACGCGGAACATAATCTGTCTTTCCGGTTCCACGAGTCTCTCTAACAAAGCATCTTTGCGGAATTTTTCTTCATTTGCTTCCACAACGACTCTCAAAGATTCCAATACTTCCTTAACTGCCTGGTGAAATTCCGGTTCTGACGGATTCTTTTCCACAACACCGGCAATCACTTCATCTACATATGACATAATTGTTCGCCTCCTAAAAATGTTGTTTTGTTTTTCTAACGGAGACAGTATATCGCACTAATGCGCTAAAGTCAAATATTTTCTATTTTTTCATGGTTGTAATCACGATATTTTCGGCTGAAACTTCTGTTTTTCGGGTAATGATATCCTCTATCTGTGCAAGACTTGCATCGTTTAATTCTGATTGATTCACAACTACATCTGCGCTCGTATCCGTAAGATTTACAACCACTTCCGAAAATCCTTTTGATAACAGAAGCGTCTCGATTGCCGCTTCCTGTTCTGCAATCTTTGTCATGGCAATCATCTGCTCTACTGCCTGCTTCTTCTGTTCATCTGAAAGATTCTTATTGTCAATGATTTCTAACAACGCTTCTTTATTTTGTGCCCTTGCCTGTTCTCTGGTAACTTTAGCCTGAGCGACAATACCGTCCACTTCGCCGTCCGTCAGTACGGCCTCCCCCGGAATTTCTTCAATATCCTTCTCTCCGCTTTCCAAACTGATATCGAGCAATTCCTGATTTGCCGTTTCACTTGCATCTTTCCTCTTATCATCTCCGAAAAGCTTTCCTGAATAATTCAGGTAACCTGCTACGGCAATCATGATTGCCAGTGATGTAATAATAATTTGATTCTTTTTAAATAAACGTTTCAATAGTCTCCCTCCTATTTTTTATAATACCCTCTTATCACCTTAATTTTATGCGTCTTCACATCAAATAATGCTTGCACAATTTCTGTCATGTTTTGAACCACGACCGCATTGTCTCCTCCGTCTGAAACGATAACCATCCCCTCTATACTATTATCTTCACGATAAGTAATCATAACTTTTACCTCTCCCGCACCTTTTACTTCCCTGAGGACCTTCTCCAGACGTGTTTCCATATCCGTATTATTTTCGTGTTCTTTCTCCGGCACGTCAGTCGGAAGAGCAATGACCATCAAAAGAATTCCAATAAGTAATATGAACAGCAACTGCTTTTTATTCAGTTTCTGTGATAATTCCTTCCATATATTTTGCTGCTTCTTCAATTTCCCTCACCTTCTGCTGATATTCTGCATCCTTATAAAAAGACTGAAATTCCTGCTCTATGCTAAATACTTTCAAAATGGGCTGTGCTAACATGATAATTAAAATTAATCCGGTAAAAAATTGTATGTATTTCTTATAGGTATTATTGGGCACCGTCTGTAAAAACACCGTAAAAATAATCATATAAAACGCTACGTTTTTCACCCATTCATAT
>CAZRZV010000102.1:0-4621 GCA_964604665.1 uncultured Faecalimonas sp.
GTGATTTCGCATCTTCCGAAACCTGTCATACTTCTAATCATACTATTTAACCTCTTCATCTTTCATGTCTTTGTTAAACTTAAATTTCATTATAATTCATTTTGAAAATTGCGTCAACTTGTCTTTGGTGCTATACTTTTACATAAGCTGAATTTGATTCAGGAAAGGATGAAATGATTATGGCTTTTGATGGCATTACCATTGCAAATATTGTACAGGAATTAAAAGAGACATTATTAGACGGAAGAATTAATAAAATCGCACAGCCGGAAAACGATGAATTGCTTTTGGCGATTAAAACGCAGACAGGTATGAAACGTCTATATATATCTGCAAGTGCTTCTCTTCCACTCATTTATTTAACGGAAACCAACAAACCAAGCCCTATGACGGCTCCGAATTTTTGTATGCTTCTTCGCAAATATATCAATAACGGTCGCATTACAGATATTACGCAGCCAAAGTTGGAGCGCATTATCCGTTTTGAAATCGAGCATTTGGATGAACTCGGCGATTTATGCAAGAAATATCTGATTGTGGAAATTATGGGAAAACACAGTAACATTATCTTCTGTAATGACGAAGACCGGATTATTGACAGCATTAAACATGTTTCTGCACAAATGAGTTCCGTTCGTGAAGTATTGCCGGGACGTAACTATTTTATCCCGGATACTATGGAAAAGTTAAATCCTTTGGATGTGAACTTTACAGAATTTTCTCCTGCTCTCATTTCCAAACCTTGCGGACTTTCCAAAGCCATTTACACAAGTTTTACAGGTATCAGCCCTGTCGTTGCGGAGGAGATATGTTATATCTCAGGTGTGGATTCTTCCATCACTCCAAAAGAATTGTCAGAAGATATATTGCTTCACATATACAGACAATTCACCCTGTTTTTCGATAAGGTCAAGGGTAATTTTACGCCGCGCATTTATTATAAGGGAAATGAGCCAAAAGAATTTTCCGCAATTCCGCTCTCACATTTCTCGCAGTATGAACAAAAAGATTTTACTTCAATTTCAGAATTATTGGAGACTTATTATGCAACCAAAAACACTGTGACCCGCATCCGACAGAAATCTGTGGATTTGCGTAAGATTGTGCAGACCGCTTTAGAGCGTAATCGCAAAAAATATGATTTGCAGACGAAACAACTGCGAGACACACAAGACCGAGATAAATACCGCATGTACGGCGAACTAATCAATGTATATGGGTATGGTTTGGCACCGAATGCGAAACAGTTAGAATGTCTCAACTACTATACGAATGAGAACATTATGATTCCTCTGGAGCCTACGAAAACTCCGCAGGAAAATTCACAAAAATATTTCGATAAGTACAACAAACAAAAACGTACTTATGAAGCATTGATAAAACTGATTGAGGAAACCCATGATGAAATTGTATATTTGGAATCAGTGAGTAATGCACTAGATATCGCGCTCAGCGAGGATGACTTGACTCAGATTAAAGAAGAATTAGTGGAGGCCGGTTATGTAAAGAGAAAATTCACGAAGAAAAAAGTGAAAGTTACCAGCAAACCATTCCACTATCTTTCCGGTGATGGTTACCATATCTATGTCGGCAAGAATAACATTCAAAACGAAGAACTCACCTTCCATTTTGCAGCTCCTGATGACTGGTGGTTCCACGCGAAAGGATGTCCGGGCTCTCACGTTATCGTAAAGACAAACGGAGATGAACTTCCGGACAAAACCTTTGAAGATGCAGGAAGACTTGCCGCCTACTACTCACAAAACCGAGGTGCCGAAAAAGTAGAAATTGACTATGTAGAACGGAAACACGTCAAAAAGCCAAAAGGCAGCAAACCCGGTTTTGTAGTGTATTATACAAATTATTCACTCATGATAGACTCCGATATTTCAGGCCTAAAGTTATTAGAATAACTGATAAGAATAGTACGCAAAATGCGTGTGGACAACGCCACACGCATTTTCTTTTTTACTACTCTATAACTCTCAAGTGACAACTCAGTCTATTCTAACCACAAAATCAGTTCTAAGATACGCTTTGCACATACGCAAAGTTCTGCACGGGTAATCTCTCCCTTTGCTAATGCTTCTTTCAAAGTATCCGTTTTTCCTCTCGGCATTTTAAGATCATTTCCTGCCTTGACTTCGGCCGGATGTGCTGCTTGTGTTTCCCAATCAGTCATAAATGCCCCTTCAAATCCCCATTCCTGTCTGAGAATACCATGAAGCAATTCTTCATTTCGAGACGTTTTGATACCATTGAGAAGATTATAAGATGTCATAATAAACCTCGGTTTTGATTCTTTGACACAGATTTCAAAACCTTTCAGGTAAATTTCACGCAACGCTCTTTCGGAAACAATGGAATCTGAAAAAATACGATTTGTTTCCTTGTTGTAGCATGTCAAATGTTTTACAGTAGCCACGATATTTTGTGACTGAATACCTGTTACCATTGCAGATGCCATCTTACCTGAAACAAACGGGTCTTCGGAATAATATTCAAAGTTTCTTCCACTGAGAGGGCTTCTGTGAATATTCATAGCTGGTGCCAACCAAACATATAAATTATTTTCTTTACACTCTAAAGCACTTGCCCTACCTACTTCTTCCAGAATACTCGGATTCCATGTACATGCAAGTGCTGTTGCAACAGGGAATGCCGTTGTATATACGCCGGTAAACGTATCAATACGAACACCTGCAGGACCATCTACTGTCATAATTGGTGGAATGCCATAATTCTCGTTACTTCCAAATCCGGATGCATTGGCAACACCATGGTTTGGATGACCTCCCAGCAAATCAATCACTTCATCGTCTGACATTTGTGCAAGAAACGTATCTAAATCTACTTTTCCATCCGCTACATCCTGTAAACGGTAAGATTCGTTTTCAGGCTTTGCTGCGCACTGATATTCACATGGGAACTTTGTTCTTTCTACTGTCTTACATTCCAATGTTTCATATGTGCCGTCTGCTTTCAGACGTTTATCTAAGTTTTCCGGAGCACAGTAAGAATGTAACTGCTCTGTCACTGTATCTTCTGCCAATTCATATGTATAAGCAATCTTCTCTGCTGTTCTTACATCTGTACCAACGTAGATGTGATATGTTCCTTTCTCCATCACAAATGCAGACTTTGCAATGGCGCCTCTGTCATCAAAAGAAGACATATCTTCCACATCAAATGTCACACACAGTACTTCACTCTCACCCGGTTCCAATGTCTTGGTTTTTGCAAATCCACAAAGTTCTCTTGCCGGTTTATCAATTTTTCCGGCAGGTGCACTGTAGTAAACCTGAATGATTTCCTTTCCTGCAACATTACCTGTGTTCGTAACAGTTGCAGATACCAAAATCTTTCCACCGATTTCCACTGCCTGCTTGTCCGATATCGCAAATGTTGTATAAGAAAGGCCAAAGCCAAACGGATATACCACGCAGTCTTTTTTGCCCGGTACGGTCTCAAAATAACGATATCCAACATAAATATCATCATGATACTTTACGTAATCTTCTGATTCATGGAATCCTTCAGAGCTTGGATAGTCGTCAAAAGATTTTGCACAGGTATCCACTAATTTACCGGAAGGTGTGACATCACCGGTCAGAATATCTGCTACTGCAAGACCACCTTCCATACCGCCTTGCCATGCCATAACCGCAGCTGTCACTTTATCATTGTAAGCAAACCACGATGTGTCAATCATTGCGCCAACATTGAGAACGACCACTACTTTCGCAAAATTTTCCGTAACGGCATCCACCATAGTTTTCTCAGTTGCACTCAAATAGAAGTAATCATCCGTTCCGTCATTTCTCCTGTCCTCTGCCTCTGTAGAAAATCTTCGAATCACAATGACAGCTGTATCTGTATAAGCTGCCGCTTTTTGAAGCAATTCTTCCGGAAGTTTCGCCTCATCAAACATACCGACTTCTGCACCGTTTTTGTATTGTTCTTCTACATAGTCCTTGTAGTACAAGGAAAGTGAATCAAATACTTCGATGTTTTCTTTTAATTTCAATCCGTCGTAAATATTGCGTGTATACACCGAATGAACAATTCCGGAGCCACCGCCGCCTTTTACATAATCAATCTGTCCACATCCGAAAACAGCAACTTTTGTTCCCGCTGTAAACGGAAGAACCTTGTTCTCATTTTTTAACAATACAATTCCCTCTGCAGCAGCTCTGCGAGAAAGCTGTATATGTCTTTCGCACCCTGTGATAAGGGAACGATTGTCTCCCAAAGGAAGACATGGGGTATAGTTTGCTCTTGCCCATCTGTCCATAGTAAATTCCTCCTAATACTTTTTTGATTGACTTTATTTTTTAAATATAAAATCCTTACTCAAGACATTGTCACTGCTGTTACCAATCATGAGGGCAAATTTCCCTTCTTCAGCAACAAAATCTAAATTCGCATCGAAAAATTTCAGTGTTTCTTCTGTTATATCAAATTCCACACGCATTTTTTCTCCTGCTTTTAACGAAATTTTCTGATATCCTTTCAATTCCTTTACCGGTCTGTCATTACTTGCAAAGTAATCGCGGATATAAAGCTGAACGACTTCATCTCCATCATATTTTCCGACATTTTCCACAGATACTGACGCTTT
>CAZRZV010000103.1:0-3230 GCA_964604665.1 uncultured Faecalimonas sp.
CATAAAGAGATATATACGAATTGAGGGGCATGTGTTTCTGCCTTTGCGACAATTTAATCGCCGTATACATCTGTCTTGAAATACATAAATCCGCAAAACTGTAAAAGGAAGTTTCCTGACTTTCATCGTAATCACGGATTGCCTTAAAAAGACCTATCATACCTTCCTGAATCAGGTCATCGTTTTCGCCGCCCAGCAAGAACATTGCCTTTGCTTTCTTGCGAACCAAATTTTTATATTTATCCATTATATAATCGGTGATGGCAGTCTCTCCACATCTAAGTTTGCGAATCAATTGCTCATCCGCCATCAAATCATAATTATTCATACTATTGTAAGCGTTGTCTCACGATTTCATATGCAAGTACACCTGCTGCCACAGATGCATTCAAAGAATCGATATCACCTTTCATCGGAATGGATACGACAAAATCACATTTTTCCTTCACAAGGCGACTGACACCTTCTCCTTCATTTCCTATTACTAACCCGATTGGTCCGGTCAGATTCAGGCGGTACATACTCTCTCCGTCCATATCCGCACACACAAACCAGAGTCCTCTGTCTTTGAGTTCTTCCATGGTTTTTGCGAGGTTTGTCACCTTTGCCACCGGAGTATAATTCAGTGCTCCCGCTGAAGTCTTTGCAACCGTTGCCGTAAGTCCTGCCGCACGGTGTTTCGGAATAATCACACCGTGAGCTCCTGCAAGATTTGCCGTACGAATGATTGCGCCAAGATTGTGAGGGTCCTCAATATTATCAAGTAAAATAATAAATGGCTCCTCTCCTTTTTTCTCAGCCAGAGCAAAGATATCTTCCACATCTGAATATTCATAAGCCGCCGCATACGCAATCACGCCTTGATGTTTCTTCGTCTCTGATAATTGGTCCAATCTGTCTTTCGTCACAAATTTCAAAATGGTATCGTGCTTTTTCGCTTCTCTCACAATAGTGCGAATCGGTCCATCCTGACACCCGTCAAGCACAAACAGTTTATCCACCGGTTTTCCCGAACGAAATGCTTCAATCACTGCATTTCTTCCTTCTATCACCAAACTTTGTACCTTACTTTCCTCACTCATGGGCTTCTTCTCCTTTTTCCAAACTAGCCAAACCGATTTTCACTAAGTCCAGCATTCTCTTCCATTCTTTTTTTAAATAAAGATACCCTAAAAGCGCCTCGAATCCGGTTGCTCTTCGATAATCCGTGATAGACTGATTTTTTGCAGGTGAAACGGATTTGGCATTGCGCCCACGCTTGTAAACGGCATGCTCTTCCTCCGTCAAACACTCTTGCATGGCACGCATCATAAGAGATTGTGTGGATGCCTGAACGAAACTGCTTGTCTCTTTATGTAACTTATTTACCTGCTTGTTCCCCTTGTTGATGACCAGGCTCTTAATAATCAAATCATAAATGCAATCTCCTATATAAGCCAATGTAAGAGGTGAATAACTGTTGATATCCACCTCTTCCATCTGAAATACTTCATGCATATAGGAATCAAATTCAAATCCTACGCTTTTTTCCATTTTACTCCTTCACGGGTATCTTCTAAGATAATACCTTTTTCTAATAATTCATTGCGGATTTCGTCTGCTCTTTGGAAATTTTTCGCCTTTCTTGCTGCCTGTCGTTCTTCAATCAGCTTTTCTATATCGTCTGCAAGCAGTTCTTCCTCTTTGTCCACGATTAATCCAAGTACATCCGTCAATTTGATAATCAAATCCAAAAGCCCTTGTAAGTATTCTTTTGAACTTTCACCATTTGCAGTTGTATTGACAAATTTTACAAGTTCAAAAACAGAAGCAATCGCATCCGCTGTATTAAAATCATCTTCCATTGCGGCTTCAAAACCGGTTACAAATTCTTTTGACTTATCTAACAACGTTCTTTCTGCATCTGTCAATGTCTCTAGTGTTGTTGCACCTAACAGATGCTTTAAGTTTGCCACCGCTGTCACAATACGCTCCAAACCATTTTTAGACGCTTCCATTAAGTCTGCGCTGAAGTTTAACGGGCTTCTGTAGTGCGCACTTAGCATAAAGAAACGAAGCACCTGCAAATCGTATTGCTCGCTGATTTCACGGACAGTTCTAAAGTTTCCGAGTGACTTTGACATCTTCCTGTTATCAATGTTTAAAAATGCATTGTGAAGCCAGTATTTTGAAAACTCTTTTCCATTTGCCGCTTCACTCTGAGCAATTTCATTTTCATGGTGCGGGAATACTAAATCCTCCCCACCCGCATGGATATCAATCTGGTCTCCCAAATATTTTTTAGACATCACAGAACACTCAATATGCCATCCCGGACGGCCTTCGCACCACGGAGACTCCCACGCAGGCTCTCCTTCTTTTTTCGGTTTCCACAACACAAAATCCAAAGAGTCTTCTTTCTCATCCTCTCCGGTTACCAAAAGAGAACGCCCGCCTGACTGCAAATCATCTAAATTCTTATGTGATAACTTCCCGTAATCTTTAAACTGTCTTGCGCGGAAATATACCGTACCGTTTTTGACGTAAGCATATCCTGTATCAATCAACTTTTGAATCATCTCAATCATTCCGTCGATTTCTTCCGTTGCCAAAGGATGTTTGGTAGCAGGTTTGATATTCATGCCTGCCATATCTTTCTTGCATTCTTCGATAAATCTTTTAGAAATCGCATCAGCAGTCGTTCCTTCTTCGATTGCCTTCTTGATAATCTTGTCATCTACGTCTGTAAAGTTTGAAACAAAATTTACATCATATCCCTTGTATTCAAAATAGCGTCTTACAGTATCGAAGACAATCATAGGTCTGGCATTTCCGATATGAATGTAATTATATACGGTAGGGCCGCATACATACATCTTTACCTTGCCCTCCTCAATCGGCACAAACTCTTCCTTTTTCTTTGATAATGTATTATATAATTTCATCAGCAACCTCCTGCTTAAAATATCAATCTTTACCTTATTGAAGTGTATTCAAAATACGTCGTTTTGTCAAGCGTCAAACCTCTTCGTTCAGGAATACTTTGGAAGTTTTCAGCACCTCTTGAAACTCCGGTTTCAGAGCCTTTGCCATAATCATCGGTTTGGTGTGTCTGCCATAGCCGGTGCAGAAAATTCCATCCGTTTCATTGCCTGTCAAATAATAAACTGCCGCCTCTAAATCTTCCTGCTTATTAAATAATGGTTCGCGAATTTCTATGCGTTCCCCTTTTGCAAAGCCAAATATA
Source organism: uncultured Faecalimonas sp. (assembly GCA_964604665.1). Classification (GTDB taxonomy): domain Bacteria; phylum Bacillota; class Clostridia; order Lachnospirales; family Lachnospiraceae; genus Faecalimonas. The sequence continues at coordinate 3,227 of CAZRZV010000103.1, forward strand.
CCTA
>CAZRZV010000103.1:3240-4563 GCA_964604665.1 uncultured Faecalimonas sp.
TTTCACAAGAAGAATACCACCGTTTTCGCTCTTTAGTTCTGCCAGCAACGTTTCATAGTAAGTTGCATCCCGCCATGTGACAATGTCATAACATTGCAATTTTTCATTTGCAAAATCCGCCATTTTTCGACAATCTTCTTCCCTTGCATATGCAAATTGAATCGGTTCCTCTGATTGTCTTCCATACACCATTCCTCTTGCCTGAGTGTACACAAATTCAAATCCAAATGGTTTGTAAATCGCCTCTGCCACCGGCATTAAAAACGTAAAAGGTTCACCCCTGTCTTTCATCACCTGCATTGCATGTTTCAATAACGCTGCCATATATCCTCTTTTTCGGTAGTTCTCATCCGTGGCTACCGCAACGATATAGTGAGTCTGATAGATCTGATTGTCCACTCTCATCTGATATGGATTGAGATGCAGCATGGAAACAATCTGACCGTCTTCTTCTATTACATATATCTCATTTTTTAAAGTTTTCACAGAATAATAATAATCCAGAAATTCTTTGGTATCCTCTGTAAATATCTCTTCCCAAAGTTTTCTTGTTTTAACATGCTCTTCCTGCTCTAATTTTCGAAGTATCATAATCTCTTCCTTATTGCTTTTTACACCCTCCGCAACTTAAACATCGTGCGCCTTCTTCCTCTGCGACCGCTACACTTGCAAAGTTTGTAATTTTTTCAATTGCACAAATTGCCTGTGATGAAATTCCTTCGCCTGTTCCAGTAAAACCAAGTCCCTCTTCCGTAGTCGCTTTCACATTCACCTGATTGATATCAATTTCAAGTACCTCGGCAATATTTTCCCGCATCTGTTGAATATACGGTGCCATCTTAGGTCTCTGTGCGATGATGGTCGCATCAATATTTTCAATCACATATAAGTGTTCTTCCAACAAGTTTCCTACATGCCTCAAAAGTTCCATACTGCTGATACCCTTATATCTTTCGTCTGTATCAGGAAAGTATTTTCCGATATCTCCAAGAGCGGCTGCTCCGAGAAGTGCATCCATGACAGCGTGTACCATAACGTCTGCGTCTGAATGGCCAAGCAGACCTTTTTCATATGGAATTTTCACACCACCTAAAATCAAATCTCTTCCTTCTACTAATTTATGAACGTCATATCCCAATCCTACCCGCATACAAAGTTCCTTTCGGTTTTCACAATAATTTTACTTCCAAGTAATTGTATCACTCCTATCTGAAAACATCAATAAAAGAAGCAATAAAAAACACCAACCGAAACGGTCAGTGTTTAGGCAATAGCGGGAACTGGATTTGAACCAGCGACACCACGGGTATGAACCGTGTGCTC
>CAZRZV010000104.1:0-4520 GCA_964604665.1 uncultured Faecalimonas sp.
ACCCGCGACCCTCGCCTTGGCAAGGCGATACTCCACCACTGAGCCACTCGTGCATGTTTCGGCTGATTTCTCAACCGAACAATGGTTATTATACGCATGCACCAACACTTTGTCAATAACTTTTTTGAACTTTTCAAACTTTTTCACTTTTTCTGTGATTATAATCCTCCTCGATGTCTTTGCTCCAATCATCAGACAACTCACAATTTTGACGCATAGCACTGATAGGTGCAGAAAGGTTTTCATAGAGGACTTGCGTTCCTTCGCTGTCAGCGTGATAATTGACTGCACGATTTTTGTCAATTCCAAACTCTGCTGCCGTCTCAACAGCATCAATGTTTGCACCGATAAACAGAAATTCCCATCCATATTGTTCCTTTTGTCGTTCTATCATCTTCTTCACTTGAACACTGGAATACTGATGGCTTGCATTTTCCATTCCGTCAGTTATGATAATAAACATGGTATGCTCCGGAACATCCTCCGGACGAGCATATTTATGGATATTACCAATATGATGAATGGCTCCGCCGATTGCATCAAGCAACGCAGTACAACCACGAACAGTATAATCCCTGTCTGTCATTTTCTGAATTTCAGACAGTTTCACACGGTCATGCAAAACCTCGCTCACATTGTCAAACAGAATGGTAGAAACATAGCATCCACCCTCTTCTTTCTTTTGCTTTTCAATCATAGCGTTAAACCCACCAATGGTATCACTCTCCAAGCCTGCCATTGAACCGCTGCGATCCAGGATGAATACGAGTTCTGTGATGTTGTTCTTGTTCTTGTTATTGTTATTGTTTTTCATAAGATAAAACCTCTCTTTCATTTGATGACTTGATTCTATCATCACAAAAGAGAGGTTCGGTCGCATGGCAAGCGACAAATTTAGGTTCCAAGAATGCTTTGGTCAAAAGCAAACAGTGCCTCATTGATTTCAAAGATATTATAATTTTTATTTGTAATGAAGTATTCAATGATAATGTCAAACTTGTTGCTGTGAGACAAAGCAAACCCCGCCTTCATCAACAGTTCTTTCGTTTCCTCCAAGGGAAGTTCCAATGCAATGGCAAAAGCAATTGCCGTTGTTTTGCTCGGTCGATAATGTATATCACTGCGGATTTTGGAAAACAGTTTTCGGTCGATGTTCGCCTTTTTGTAGCACTCCGAATCTTTCATGCCCTTTTCGTCAATCTTGCGAAGCAGCATTTCCGAAAAGCTTTCGTCAATCTGCTCGAGCGCATCATCAAGGCTCTGCGCACTCGGCATTGCCATGATTGATTGCTGTGCAAGACATGCTGTATCGCATTCATCCGATAGTATTCGCGTTTCACCAAGCAGCATACTTTCTCCGAACTCATCCTGCCGTGTACAATCAAATTCAAAGTGTGTTTCTACATACTTATCGTCTATGTAACTTGCAATGTCCGAGAACAGTTTTTCGCTGATTTGAAAGGATGATTTATCAAACACAACAATATAGACTAACATATCGTGATCAATCAGAAAGCCACTGATGACATCAACAGCCACACGCAACGCCTGATCCTTTGGATAACCGTATACGCCGCTTGATATCAAAGGAAAGGCTATGGATTCGCATTTGTTTTTCAGAGCAAGTTGTAAACATTCGCGATAGCAACTCTCCAACAGTTCTTTTTCGCCGTATTTTCCGCCCCTCCACTTAGGGCCCACGGTATGAATAACAAAGCGTGCAGGAAGCTTGTGAGCGCCTGTGAGCTTAGCGTGTCCGACCTTGCATCCACCAAGCTTCATGCATTCGAATAAAAGTCCCTTGCCCGCAGCTTTATGAATTGCCCCGTCAACACCGCCGCCACCTAAAAGGGAAGAGTTCGCAGCGTTTACGATGGCATCGCATTGAATTTTCGTAATATCATTTCTTATGATTTGAATTGGCATTTTCTTTTCTCCTATGAATCTTTTTGATTTCATCAATAGTTTCAGAGATAAAAATATTTTACTATTGCCATACCGATACTGTCAATCATTCCTACAATATATCCTTGCAAGAACAATTTTTTACTTTCGTATGTTCACCCCAAAAACCGCATATTTTATGTTATACTGTCACTATAAACGAAGGAGGATTGTGTTATGACACCAAGACAACAAGCATACAAATCTTTAGCAAATACAATGATTAAAAATCTGGCAAAACGGAATATGGAAGCATTTTACTGCGAGACAAAAGAAGACGCAGTGAAACTTGCAATGGATTTGATGAAAGATGCAAAAACTGTCGGAATGGGCGGTTCAGAATCTATCAAAGAATGTGGGCTCTTGGACGCCATAAAGGCTTCAAAAACACTTCATTTCATTGACCGCTACTTTGCAAAGACACCGGAAGAAGGAAAAAAACTCTTTCTTGAGACTATGGCAGCTGACTATTTTTTAATGAGTTCCAATGCAATTACCGTTGACGGCGAATTGGTAAATATCGATGGAAACGCCAACCGCTTGGCATGTCTCCTTCACGGGCCGGAACATGTTATCGTCCTTGCAGGAATGAACAAGGTGGTGGAAGATGTGGATTCCGGAATCGAACGAATCGGCATTTATGCCGCTCCGCCAAACGCTGCAAGACTTGGAACGAAAACGCCTTGCGCTGTAACCGGACACTGCGAGGATTGCCAGTCACCGGATTGTATGTGCTGTCAAATCGTAGTTACAAGACGTTCACGACATACAGGAAGAATCAAAGTGATTTTGGTCGGCGAAGAATTAGGATTTTAAAAAATCGAGGGAAAATTATCCCTCGATTTTTTATAGTTTTGTTCTATTCTTCTTTTTCTACAAGCGCAATTGAAAGTTCATCCAATTGTTTCTGGTCAACTCTTGTAGGTGCTTCTGTCATCAGGCAGGACGCATCTTTTACCTTCGGGAATGCAATTACGTCACGGATGCTGTCCTCTTTTGCCATAAGCATGATGAGACGGTCGAGTCCATATGCAAGTCCTGCGTGTGGCGGAACTCCATACTTAAATGCATTGAGAAGGAAACCGAATTGAGCTTCTGCCTGCTCTTGTGTGAATCCAAGCATTTCAAACATCTTATTCTGAATATCGTTATTAAAGATTCTGACACTGCCACCGCCGAGTTCTGTACCGTTTAGAACGATATCGTATGCTTTTGCACGAACTCTGCCCGGGTCTGTGTCAAGATACTCCAAATCTTCTTCCATAGGCATGGTAAACGGATGATGCATTGCCTGGAAACGATTCATATCGTCGTTCCATTCTAACAATGGGAATTCTGTTACCCACAAGAACTTGTAATCGCCTTTGTCTAAGATTTCCAATTGACGTGCGATTTCAAGACGTAAGTTGCCAAGCACATCCCAAACCACTTGATTCTTATCTGCTGCGAACAATAATAAGTCACCGTTTTCTCCGTCCATCGCTTTGATGAGAGCTGACATTTGTTCTTCCGTCATAAATTTAGCAAAAGAAGACTTGATTGTGCCATCCGGTTGGATTGCAATGTATGCCAGACCTTTTGCGCCAAAATCTTTTGCGAAATCTACCAGTTTGTCAATTTTCTTACGTGGCATTTCTCCTTGGCCTTTTGCATTAATACCCCGAACGCTTCCACCATTTTCAAGAGCACTCTTAAATACAATGAAATCACAGTCTTTGACTGTCTCGGAAACATCAACCAGTTCCATTCCGAAACGGATATCCGGCTTATCTGAACCGAAGCGGTTCATCGCTTCCTGCCATGTCATTCTTTGGATTGGAAGCGGAACGTCTACATCTAAGATTTCTTTAAATAATTTTGCCAATAATCTTTCATTGACATCAATCACATCATCTACATCTACAAAAGATAATTCCATATCGATTTGTGTAAATTCCGGTTGACGGTCTGCACGAAGATCTTCGTCACGGAAACATTTTGCGATTTGGAAATATCTGTCATAGCCGGAGCACATTAAAAGCTGCTTAAAAAGCTGTGGTGACTGTGGCAATGCATAGAAACTTCCCGGATGTACACGGCTTGGTACTAAGTAATCTCTCGCGCCTTCCGGTGTGCTTCCTACCAAAATCGGTGTTTCAATTTCAAGAAATCCCTCATCTGCCAAAAACTGACGGGTAAGAGTTGCCACCTTGCTTCTCATCATCAAGTTCTTTTGAAGGTCTGGTCTTCTAAGGTCCAAATAGCGATATTTTAATCTTAATTCTTCTTTTGTCTTGCTGTTCTCTTCAATTGGGAACGGAGGTGTCTCTGATTCTGATAACACACGGAGTTCCTTTACACGAACTTCGATTTCCCCTGTTGCAAGGTTTTCATTGACTGCTCCGGAACGAGCCTCTACGATTCCCACTGCTGCGATTACGAATTCACTGCGCAGTCTTCCTGCTTTTTCAAAATCTTCTTCGCTTACACTGCCATTTTCAAAAATCAACTGTAAGATTCCCGAACGGTCGCGCAAGTCAACGAATACGATACCGCCTTTGTTACGATTCTTTTGAACCCATCCCATTACGGTAAGA
>CAZRZV010000105.1:0-4493 GCA_964604665.1 uncultured Faecalimonas sp.
AATTTTTTTGAAAATTCAATCCGCAACTTATTAAAGCAGTATGCACAAAGAGGAAAGGTTGATATCTTTATTACATACGAAGACCTTTCTGAAAATCAAGTGGCACTTAAGTATAACGAGGCGCTTGCCAAAGAATATCTTTCCTATTTCAAGCAGATGCAAGAGTCATTTGACTTGGATGACGATATTCGTGTATCTACCTTATCCCGCTGTCCGGAAGTCCTTACCATGGAAGAGCAGGTAGTAGATGAAGAAGAATTGTGGAATGGTTTGGAAAAAGCGCTGAAAGGTGCTTTTGAACAATTCGTAGAGACGAGAACCGTGGAAGGTGAAAATTTAAAGAAAGATATTATCGCCAAGTTGGACGAAATGACAGAGTTGGTAGACGATATTGAGGCTCGTTCTCCGGAAATCATCAAAGAATACAGAGCAAAGTTAGAAAATAAGGTGAAAGAACTCTTGGAAGATGCACAGATAGATGAAAGCAGATTGGCGGCTGAAGTTATTATCTTTGCCGATAAGATTTGCACCGATGAAGAGACGGTCCGCTTAAAGAGCCATTTTAAACATATGAAATCTACCTTAGAAGCTACTGAGGGAATCGGACGTAAACTTGATTTTATTGCACAGGAAATGAACCGTGAGGCAAATACCATTCTTTCAAAAGCGAATGACTTGGAAGTTTCAAATCATGCAATCGATTTGAAAACAGGCATCGAAAAAGTGCGTGAGCAAATTCAAAATATCGAATAGCAGGAGGATGTCATGAAAAATAAGGGTATTTTAATCGTAGTTTCCGGATTCGCGGGTTCCGGCAAAGGGACTGTCATGAATGAACTTTTAAAAAACTATGATAATTATGCATTATCGATTTCGGCTACTACCAGACAGCCGCGTGGAAGAGAGGTAAACGGAAAAGAATATTTCTTCAAAACACGGGAAGAATTTGAAAAAATGATTGCGAAAGACGAGTTAATAGAGTATGCTAGATATGTTGAAAATTACTACGGCACGCCTAGAGAATATGTAGAAAATCAACTGGCTGCCGGCAAAGATGTTATTTTGGAAATCGAAGTTCAGGGAGCACTTCAGGTAAAAGAAAAGTTTCCGGAAACATTGCTCCTCTTTGTGACTCCGCCGAGTGCAGCTATCTTAAAAGAAAGACTCATCGGGCGAGGAACAGAGACCATGGATGTTGTAGAACTTCGTATGAAACGTGCCGTGGAAGAAGCAGAAGTGATGTCTAAGTATGATTATCTTGTCATCAATGACGATTTAGACACTTGTGTCAAGGAAGTGCACAGTATCATACAGGGGGCACACAACAGAACAGTCAGCAACGCGGATTTTATTTCCAAGATGCAAAAGGAATTAAAAGAATTATAAAAAAGGAGAAAGATATATGTTACATCCATCATATTCAGATTTGATGCAAGTAGTAAATGAAAATGCAGAAGAGGGAGCAACAAAGGTTGTGAATAGCCGTTATTCTATCGTACTTGCAACAGCAAAAAGAGCAAGACAGATTATTGCAGGAGCAGAACCGCTGGTTCCTTACAAAGAGGGTGAAAAGGCACTTTCCATTGCAGTAGATGAGTTGAATCAGGCAGAATTGAAGATTCTGGCTGACGACACAGAGGAATAAGTCGATGAACATTTTATTTGTATCGCTGGGGTGTGATAAGAACCTCGTGGATACGGAAGTGATGTTGGGACTTCTTGCCAAGAAGGGCTATCAGATGGTGGACAGTGAGGATATGGCAGATATTATTGTTATTAACACCTGCTGTTTTATCCATGATGCCAAAGAAGAGAGTATCCAGACCATTCTGGAAATGGCTGAATATAAAAAAGAGGGTACATGTAAAGCGCTCATCGTTACGGGATGCCTTGCACAGAGATATAAGCAGGAGATTTTAGATGAGATTGAGGAAGTGGATGCGGTACTCGGAACAACTTCATATGACAGGATTTTAGAGGCGATTGATGAGGCATTAAAAGGTAACAGGAGTCTTGAAATGACGGATGTCAATGCGCTTCCGATTGTGGAGAGCAAGAGACTTGTTACCACGGGAGGACATTTTGCATATCTAAAGATTGCAGAAGGGTGCGATAAGCATTGTACCTATTGTATCATTCCAAAGATTCGCGGGAATTTCAGAAGTGTGCCGATGGAACGGCTGATAAAAGAAGCAAAGGAGTTGGCTGAGCAGGGCGTGAAAGAACTGATTCTGGTTGCGCAGGAAACGACTCTTTATGGAAAAGATATCTGTGGAGAAAAGACGCTTCCGAAACTTCTAAAGGAACTTTGTAAAATCAGTGGTATCCGCTGGATTCGCATTTTATATTGTTATCCGGAGGAAATCACAGATGAACTCATTCAAGTCATAAAAGAGGAAGACAAAATTTGCAAGTACTTGGATTTGCCAATCCAACACGCCTGCAATGACATCTTGAAACGTATGGGGCGAAGAACTACCAAAGAACAATTGATAGAAATCATTGAAAAACTTCGGAGTGAGATTCCGGAGATTGCAATTCGTACCACGTTGATTACAGGATTCCCCGGAGAAACCCAGGAACAGCATGAAGAACTGATGGCATTTGTGGATGAGATGGAATTTGACCGGTTAGGAGTATTTACATACTCGCCGGAAGAAGATACGGCGGCTGCGACATTTGCAGGGCAAGTAGATGAAAGTGTCAAGGAAGACCGCATGGCAGACCTGATGGAACTGCAACAGGAGATTGCATTTGATTTGGCAGAGGACATGGTTGGAAAAGAAGTTCTGGTCATGATAGAAGGTAAGGTCGCTGATGAAAATGCCTACGTAGGAAGAACCTACAAAGATGCACCGAATGTAGACGGGCTCATATTTGTGGAATCGGATGAAGAACTGATGTCGGGCGATTTCGCAAGAGTGAAAGTTACAGGTGCACTAGAATACGATTTGATAGGAGAGATAGTATAATGAAAATGAATTTACCAAACAAATTGACAGTATTAAGGGTCATTATGATTCCGTTTTTTGTATTTTTTATGTTAACTGACGTTGCAGGGGAAGCAAGCAAATATATTGCATTAGCATTATTCTGCGTTGCAAGTTTCACAGATTTCTTGGACGGAAATATTGCCAGAAAACGTAACCTTGTAACAAACTTCGGAAAGTTTATGGACCCGCTTGCAGATAAACTTTTAGTTTGTTCAGCGCTCATTTGCCTGATTCCATTGGGAAAATTGGAAACATGGATTGTTTTGGTAATTATCGCAAGAGAATTTATTATCAGCGGCTTTCGTTTGGTTGCTTCTGATAGCGGTATCGTTATTGCAGCAAGTTATTGGGGAAAATTTAAAACGGTTTCACAAATGACTATGATTATTTTGTTAATCTTAGGATTTGATAATGTAATCTTCCATACTATTACAGAAATAGTGAAGTGGATTGCCGTTGTACTTACAATTGTTTCACTTGTAGATTACGTTTGGAAAAATAAACAAGTCTTAACGCAAGGCGGAATGTAGAAAAAAGTATATGCCTGATGGAATGTAAGTTCTGTCAGGCATGTTTTGTATAAGGAGATATTATTATGACATTAGAAGAAAAAATCGTACAGAAGTTACTGGAAGTAAATTATACAATTACAACTGCCGAATCCTGCACGGGCGGATATCTGGCGGGGAGAATCTTAAATGTCTCAGGCGCATCAGGAGTCTATAATGAAGGGCATATCACTTATTCCAATGAAGCGAAAGAAAGGCTTTTGGGTGTGTCTCATGCGACTTTGGAAAAGTTTGGTGCAGTGAGCGAACAGACAGCAAGAGAGATGGCAGAAGGAGCAGCGAAAGCGGCAAATGCTGACGTAGGACTTAGTACAACAGGAATTGCAGGTCCGGGCGGGGGAACGCCTGAAAAACCTGTAGGGCTTATTTATGTGGGTTGTCAGATAAATGGAGAAACGTATGTCAAAGAATGCCGTTTCCAGGGAAATCGCGAGGAAAACAGAAATGCTGCGGTAGAAGCAGTTTTGCAATTATTGTGGGAAAAACTCGAAAAACCACTAGACATTAGGACTAGTTTATGCGAAAATGAAGAGTAGTATGAATGTTGCTTTTTCGACAGATATTCATACGCAAAAATAATAATACATACTTGAAAGGAGTTTTAATCATGATTTATTCACATGAAGTAAAAACTATGTGCCCGGTAGCCAGTGGCGCTAATCACGGACCAGCTCCAATCCCGGAAGAAGCAAAATGGGTAAAAGCAAAAGAAGTGAAAGATATTTCAGGTTTTACACACGGTATTGGCTGGTGTGCACCTCAGCAGGGAGCTTGTAAATTAACATTAAATGTAAAAGAAGGTATTATCCAAGAAGCATTGGTAGAGACAATCGGATGTTCAGGAATGACTCATTCTGCAGCTATGGCTTCAGAAATTCTTCCTGGAAAAACTATCTTAGAAGCTTTAAATACAGACTTAGTTTGTGACGCT
>CAZRZV010000106.1:0-4400 GCA_964604665.1 uncultured Faecalimonas sp.
GAATATTTGTAATATAAACTTCATCATTAAAAGAAATATCTCCGTGAAAGAACATTTCTTTCAAAGTTTCTTCCAATTCTTTAATACCACTTTCTTCCTTTGCGGAAATTTGAAGTATCGGCTTTTCGATATATGATTGTATCATATCTTTTGTCACAACAGTAGTTAAATCTGATTTATTTAACAAAATAACTGCCTTTTTATCCCTTATCATTTCAATGATTTCAAAATCATTTTCATCCAATTTTCGAGATGCATCTACTACATAAATAATCAAATCTGCTTCATTTGCATGGGCTTTTGCCTTGTCCACACCTATTTTTTCTACGATATCGCTGGTATCACGAATTCCCGCAGTATCCATCACATTCAGACTGATTCCATTAAGTTGAATCGATTCTTCCAAAACATCACGGGTAGTGCCTGCAATATCTGTCACAATTGCACGGTCCTCACCAACCAATACATTCAGTAAAGAAGATTTTCCTGCGTTTGGCTTTCCTACAATAACTGTTTTAATGCCCTCTCTGATAATTCTGCCATTATCAGAACTTTTCAGTAATCCATCCAATTTTTCAAGAAGCTCATTTACCGTAATTTTTAATTGGTCTCCATATCCGTCTACACTGATGTGCTCCGGGTCGTCAAGTGCAGTTTCTATAAATGCCGTATGATAAATTATTTTTTCTCTGATTTCTTTTATTTTTTTCTGTACATTTCCTTTTAATTGGCTAACCGAACTTTTTAAAGCATATTCGTTCTTCGAATTGATAACATCAATTACCGCTTCCGCTTGGGATAAATCCATACGTCCATTCAAAAAAGCACGTTTTGTAAATTCTCCCGGTTCGGCAGGTCTGGCCCCATACTTAATCACGGTTTCCATGATTCTTTTCACAACATAAACACCACCGTGACAATCTATCTCAACCGTATCTTCGCCGGTAAAACTATGAGGACCTTTCATTATTATCACGAGAACCTCGTCAATCGTTTCGTCACCATCCATAATATATCCATAGTGAATGGTATGACTTTTTACATTTGACAACTTCTTTTGATTTTTTCCCACATAAATTTTTTGAATAATATCAAATGCATCTACGCCACTGATTCTTACAATTCCGATTCCCGAATTTGTCATAGCAGTAGCAATAGCAACAATCGTATCCTTTCTCATAATTTACCTCCGAAAAATATATCTTCTTATTATAATACTACATTCTCAGAATTAAGAAAAGCAGCACTTTTTATTTAAGCGCTGCTTTAAAACTTTTACTTTCTGTTTAATGTAATAACCACTCTTCTGTAAGGTTCTTCTCCTTCGCTGTGAGTAGATACCTCTTTATCCGCTTGAAGTACGGAATGAATAATTCTTCTTTCATATGGATTCATCGGTTCCAAAGAAACTGCTTTTTTTGTTTTCTTTACCTTGTGTGCAATATTCTTTGCCAAATTTTCCAATGTTTCTTTTCTTCTTTGACGATAATTTTCTGTATCCAATTTTACACGAACATAACCATCCTGCATTTTATTTGCTACACGATTTGTTAAATATTGAAGAGCATCCAATGTTTGTCCTCTTTTTCCGATAAGGATTCCCATATTTTCGCCTTCCATATTGATACTTAAAGCACCGTCTTCATCAATACCTGTAGTAAGTGCAACTTCCATATTCATTGCCTTTAAAACATCCGTCAAAAACTTTTCACAAGCTTCTTTTGTTTCGGAAGCAACTTCTGCTAATTTTTCTTCCTTTACAGGTTTTTCTTCTTTTTCTTCTTTTACTTCATTTTCTTTTTGAATTTCTGTAACAACTTCTTCTTTTACAACCGGTTTTTTAGATTTTTCCTTTTTAACAGGTTTGTCTTCTTTCTTCCATGCTTTAATAACTGCCTGTTTTTTTCCGATTCCTAAAAATCCTGTATTTCCTTCTTCGATTACTTCATATTCAATGCCTGTACTTGCAATACCAAGTTCAATACTTGCTTCAGTAATTGCATCACTCACTGTTTTTGCTGAAACTGTAATACTCATTTATTTATCCTCCTTTTTATTTCTGTTATTAAAATCGCTCACCATATTTGCCTTTGATGCAAGACTTCCCGGTTTTGCATTCGGCTTATAAGAACTAACATTGTTATCAGATGTTGTTTTTCTTTGCGGTTTATCAATATTTCTGGTACTTGTCTGAGCTCTCTGTGCAAGAACACTTGAATCCACAGTACCTTTTTTCTTATTCTTCTTTTCCATCTTTTCACGATTCTTTTGAATAATCTCGTCAAGAGATTTTTTTGACATATACTTATTAACACCTATTTGTTGAATCGTTCTCACAACAGCACTTGTAATCCAGTATATTCCAAGACCTGATGGCATGGAAAAACACATTATAATAGAAAATACAGGCATGATTTTCATCATAAGATTCATCTGTGTAACCATTGCATTTTCTTCATTTTTAGAATTTGCAGCATTTGTTGCACTTTGAGCAACCTTTGCACTAATCCATTGTGTAATACCTGCTAAAAGAGGAATCATAATTGCAACAATGATTAAAATAGTTGCTCCTGATTTTACTGCATCACTAATCATGCTTGATGGCGTTTCTGCCATATTAATTCCGAGAAAATTATTATAACCTGCAATCTTATCTTTTGTTTCAACTATTTTTTGAGATAAATCAGGAAACTTTTCTGTAAGTTGATTCCAATCAGATTCTTGAAATTTATATAAAATATCAACGATTTTATTTTCCGTAATACCATCATTGATTTTTATAGCCTTACTTTTAGCAAAGGTTTCCATCACTTTTTGATAACCTTCTGTTGATATAATACCGCTGACAAGGCCATCATATATATGTCTTATTTTTCCTACATAAGCCGGAATATTTTGTACAACCGGCCACAAAGCAAACAAAATAGGAAGTTGAATCAAAGAACTAAGACATCCTCCGGTTGGCGAAGTTCCGTATTTTTGATAAATTAATTTTGTTTCTTCCTGCATCTTAAGCATAGATGCCTGGTCACTTTTACCTTTATATTTTTTCTGAATTGCCTGAAGTTCAGGATTCATAACAGCCATAATTCTGGTTGTTTTCTGTTGCTTAATTGTCATTGGCAACAAGAAAGTATAAAGAATTACTGTAAATAAAATAATACTGATACCAATTGCAGCTTTTTCAATTCCTATCCAATTTAGAAATTCAAAAATACCATTCATAATAATTCCCAGTAATCTTGAAATAGGACCTATCAGAAAAGTACTATTTTTTGTTAATAATACACCCATATTTTTTCCTCCATTTTTTTAATATCTAAGGTACCGGATCATATCCTCCCTTAGAAAAGGGGTTGCAGCGTAAAATTCTCCATACTGTGAGAAGACTACCTTTAAGAGCACCATACTTTTCAATTGCCTCTATACCATATTCTGAACAGGTAGGTATATATTTACACGTAGGCGCAGATTTCATTCCGGATATATATTTTCTATAAAACTTAATGGCTCCTATCAGTATTTTTTTCAAATTCTACATCTCCATTACATCTATAATATTATGAAGTTTTCCCAAATGGATCAGTGCACTTTCCAAATCATGATAACTTTTTCCTTTTGCACTTGCTCTACAAACAACTACGATATCTAATCCTCTTTGGAACCTACTTTCTTGTAGTCTGTAACACTCTCTTATTAATCTTGTAAGTCTGTGCCTTACGATACTATTTCCGACTTTTTTGCTCACGGAAATACCTAAACGATTTTTATTTTCTTCCTTATATAATACATACATCACTAAATATTTATTAGCGTAAGACTTTCCATTCTTATAAACCAATTGAAAATCTTTATTTTTTTTCAAAGATTCAGAAAAAATCATTTTAAAATCACCTTTTTAATTAGAAGAAAAGGCCACATATCTGTGACCTAAACTGACAATACTTTTCTTCCTTTTGATCTTCTGGCTGCTAAAACTTTTCTTACGCCAGCTGTACTCATTCTTGCTCTAAATCCATGTACTCTTGCTCTGGATTTCTTTTTTGGTTGGAATGTCATTTTCATGTGTTTCCACCTCCTTAATTATTCAACCCTATATCCTTAATATAAATAAGTATCTTTTTTCATACCACGTCCAATTATATTAAAAAAAATCCTTTTCGTCAAGGAAAATATATACATTTTAAAAAGAAAGTTATCCACATTTTATCCACAAAATGTGGATAACTTGTTAATTTAGTGTGGATAATTTGTTGATTAAAAATTTATTTTTTTATTTTTTCTATATTTTGCATTGGTTTTAAGTGTTTATAAAGTTATCCACAATTTATTATCATTGCTAATTGGATATTTTTGATGTAAAATATCACATCCACCACATAAATCATAATATTTACATG
>CAZRZV010000107.1:0-4355 GCA_964604665.1 uncultured Faecalimonas sp.
CTGCGACCTCCTGGTCCCAAACCAGGCGCTCTAGCCAAGCTGAGCCACACCCCGTCATCGCACGAACATGCCACTTTTCCGTGACACAAGCGTTATTATATCTTACAGTCACAGAATTGTCAACAATTTTTTCTGTTTTTTTCAAGTGGTGTGTTTCTCCATAATTATACGCATTGCTCTGAGTGCATTACCTCTGTGACTCAATTCATTTTTCTTCACAGGGTCCATCTCAGCCGTTGTACAACCATACTCCGGCACGTAAAAAATCGGGTCATAGCCAAAACCGTTTTCTCCTACAATCTCATGTCCAATGCGTCCCTCAATCGTCCCTCTGACTACTTCCGTCGTTCCGTCCGGAAATACTGCCGCTACCGCACACACGAACCTTGCCGTGCGCTTTTCATCAGGCACTCCTTCTAAACGGGAAAGAAGCAGATTGTTTTTAATATCATAAGATGTATCTTCGCCCGCATAACGCGCAGAATAAATTCCCGGTTCTTTATTCAAATAATCAATTTCAAGTCCGGAATCGTCTGCAAGAACAATACAGTTTTCCACTCTTTTGGCAATCTCTTTCGCTTTTATCAACGCATTTTCTTCAAATGTGGTTCCATCTTCTACCACATCCGCAAAAACACCGGCTTCTTTCATAGATAATATAGGCATACCCAAATCTGAAAGAATCATGCGTATTTCTTTCATTTTATTTTCATTTCCCGTGGCAAAAATAATCTTTCTCTCCATCTTACGTCCTTCTTTCTATTTCTTTGGTTTCGGTGGTTTTGGACCAAGAAACTGATAAAAATATGTTTTTAACATGCCATTATAAATTTTGCGGTTCTTATCCGCCTTACGTCCAAAATATCGTTCTGTATGCTCATAACTTGTAATCACATATGCAGACCAACTGTCCAGTGTCTTGAAACTCTCGCCAAACTCACTATAAATTCCGGGCAGGGTTTCTTTATCTTCCAATCTTTCTCCGTACGGCGGATTCGTAATAATAAATCCGTATTTTTTCGGATGACGCAAATCTTTCACTGCTCTTTCCTGAAAATGAATTAAATGGTCTACTCCTGCCTCTTTTGCATTTTCTCTTGCGGCGCGAAGTACTTCGCCATCTATGTCATATCCCTGAATGTCTACTTCCACGTCGCTATTTATCTGTTCATTTGCCTCATCTATCGCATCATACCACAATTGTTTCGGAATTAAGTTTTCCCACTTTTCTGCCAAAAAAGAACGATTCATACCCGGCGCAATATTTGCCGCAATCATCGCCGCCTCAATCGGAAATGTACCGCAGCCACAAAATGGGTCGACTAAAATACGGTCTTTCTTCCAAGGTGTCAACAGAATGAGAGCGGCTGCCAAAGTTTCCGTAATCGGCGCCTTGCTGGACAGCTGACGATATCCTCTCTTGTGCAGTGAAACACCGGAAGTATCAATTCCAACTGTCACAATATCTTTCATCAGAAAAACACGCACCGGATAAGATGCTCCTGTCTCTTCAAACCAATCCACATGGTAATGCTCCTTCATACGGTTTACCATAGCCTTTTTCATAATAGACTGGATATCGGAAGGGCTAAACAATTTGCTCTTTACCGAAGCCGCTTTCGCCACCCAGAACTTCCCGTCTTTGGGAATATAATCTTCCCACGAAAGCGCCTTTGTCTGCTCAAATAATTCATCAAAAGTCTCCGCCTGAAAAGAACCGACTTTTAATAAAATTCTCTCTGCTGTTCTGAGGAAAATATTCGCGCGGCAAATAGCCTCTGCATCACCGTAAAATGATACACGCCCATCTTCCACACTTGAAATTTCATATCCCAAATCATATATCTCTCTTTTTAATACAGCTTCCAATCCGAAGTGGCATGGGGCTATCAATTCGAGTTGTTTCATATTCCTGTTCTCCTAAGTTTATACTCCTTATATTAATTGGAACGAAATAAATTGTCAATAAAGGTAAAAAGACCGATGGGGGAGCCATCAGTCTTTTTGAGGGGAGTATAAATAATTAATAAGGGGTTGTAGAAAATTTCTTTCCTACAGAACACAGTATAATATACAAAATTGGAAAAAACAAGCAATTTTTTGTTTTTTTTCATAAAAATATGGAAAAAGTTTCGTATATGCATAAAAAAAAGCATTTCAGAGACAATAGTAAATGTACTAATTAAATTTTAGGAGGAACAAATCATGGACAAAAATGCAAATGCATACAATAATGCAAATAGTACTAACAAAAATGCTTCTAACAAGAATGCATCTAACAAGAATGCATCTAACAAGAATTCTTCAAATCAGAATGCGTCAAACAAGAATGCATCTAATCAGAGTTCTAACAGTAAAGATAATTCAAACTCAAACAATTACTAGATTTTGCAATGAAAAAATGCCGATACATCATTTCAATGGTGTATCGGCATTTTTATTGACATTATACCTCAAATAACAAATCTCCGTAGGATGGCATTGGCCACATTTCTTTGTTTACAATCATTTCTAATGCATCTACGGATTCTCGAAGCGCTCCCATTACAGGAACAACGTTGTCTTTGAAAAATTCCGCCTGCGTGCGTCCCTGGCTCATTGTGGAAGCCTGTCCTGTTACCTCGATAAGTTTCTTCAAAGAACTTCTTGTCTCCGCAAGCAGTCTCGAAGATTCTTCCAAAAGTTCATTCTGAACGCTGACATCGGCAGTTTCGCACGCCCCTTTCACTTCATTGATAGAAGTTGCAAGGGAAGTAATATATTTAATCACTGCCGGAATAATATGCTTACTTGCAATATCAATCATAGATTTTGACTCGATATTGATTACTTTTGCGTATGTTTCATACTTGATTTCCGCACGGGACTCAAGTTCCGCCCTTGTAAATACACCGAATTTTTCAAACAGGTTCACCGTCTTATCTGTCGTAAGGCATGGAATTGCGTCTACCATGGTAGCCAGGTTCGGAAGCCCTCTTCTTGCTGCTTCTTCCACCCATTCCTGTGAATATCCATTTCCGTTAAACACAATTCTCTGGTGCTCTGTAGCATATTTTGAAATCAGTTCATTTACTCCGGCATCGAAATCTTCTACTGTTTCCAAATAGTCACAAGCCTCTGCCAAAGCCTCCGCTATAATCGTATTTAATACAATCGTAGAGGAAGCAACTGAATCGCGGGAGCCTACCATACGGAACTCAAATTTATTTCCCGTAAAGGCAAGCGGCGCCGTTCTGTTTCTATCCGTTACATCTTTTGCAAAATCAGGAAGCGTGTGAACACCGGTTTCTAATTTTTGTCTCTTTAAACTATGGGTAGCCGCACCTGTATTGACATATTGTTCCAACACGTCTTCCAACTGTGCTCCCAAATATACTGAAATGATAGCCGGCGGAGCTTCATTTGCTCCAAGTCTGTGGTCGTTTCCCACATCTGCTGCCGATTCCCTAAGAAGTTCGGCATGCCTGTCCACAGCTCTCAATACGCAGGTTAAAAGCAACATAAACTGCGGATTGTCATGTGGTCTTTTACCCGGTTTCAACAGATTAATTCCGTCATCCGTATTCAGGGACCAGTTATTGTGTTTACCCGAACCATTTACGCCTGCAAATGGTTTTTCATGAAGTAAACATTGCAAGTTGTGACGATATGCCACTTGTTTTAACGTCTCCATCACTAATTGGTTATGGTCTACCGCAACGTTGCACTGTGAATAGATTGGTGCAAGTTCATGCTGTGCCGGTGCAGCTTCATTATGCTGCGTCTTTGCAGACACACCCAGCTTCCACAATTCTTCATTGACATCTTTCATAAAGGCTGCAATACGCTCACGAATTGCCCCGAAATAATGGTCATCCAGTTCCTGACCTTTCGGCGGCATTGCACCAAACAGTGTTCTTCCTGTAAATACCAAGTCTTTTCTCTTTAAATATTTTTCTCTGTCAATCAAAAAGTATTCCTGTTCTGCACCTACAGACGGAGTCACTTTCTGCGAAGTTGTATTGCCAAACAAACGAATCAGGCGAAGCCCCTGTTTGTTAATTGCTTCCATAGAACGAAGAAGCGGTGTCTTCTGGTCAAGCGCCTCCCCCGTATAGGAACAGAACGCCGTAGGGATACAAAGTGTCGCACCCGCCGCATCATGCCTTACAAATGCCGGAGACGTACAGTCCCACGCTGTATATCCTCTCGCCTCAAAGGTTGCGCGCAATCCTCCTGACGGAAACGAAGACGCATCCGGCTCTCCCTTGATCAGCTCTTTTCCGGAAAAGCTCATCAGAACCTTTCCATTTTCGAGAGGTGCGGAGATAAATGAATCGTGCTTCTCGGCCGTCACACCGGTCAGAGGCAGAAAC
>CAZRZV010000108.1:0-4349 GCA_964604665.1 uncultured Faecalimonas sp.
AGCTCCGGGATTTGGCGACAGAAGAAAAGCAATGTTAGAAGATATTGCTATCTTGACAGGAGGTCAAGTGATTTCGGACGAATTGGGATTAGATTTGAAGGATGTGACATTAGACCAATTAGGACGTGCGAAGTCTGTGAAGGTTCAAAAAGAAAATACGGTCATTGTTGACGGTCTGGGAGACAAGAGCCAGATTGCAGGACGTATTGCACAGATTAAAGCACAGATTGAAGAGACAACATCAGAGTTTGACAAAGAGAAATTGCAGGAAAGACTTGCCAAATTGGCAGGTGGTGTTGCCGTAATCCGTGTTGGCGCCGCTACAGAAACAGAAATGAAAGAAGCAAAACTTCGTATGGAGGATGCGCTTTCAGCAGCCAGAGCCGCAGTAGAAGAAGGTATCGTAGCAGGCGGTGGTTCTGCATATATTCACGCAGCGAAAGAAGTGGAAAAATTAACGGAAAACTTAGAGGGTGACGAGAAAACAGGTGCTAGGATTATTTTGAAAGCATTGGAAGCACCGTTATTCCATATCGTTGCAAATGCAGGTTTGGAAGGCTCTGTGATTATCAACAAAGTCAGAGAACAAAAACCTGGTATCGGATTTGATGCATATAAAGAAGAGTATGTTGACATGGTGAAAGAAGGTATTCTCGACCCTGCAAAGGTGACAAGGAGCGCCCTTCAAAATGCAACAAGTGTGGCGTCCACCTTATTGACCACGGAGTCAGTTGTAGCTAATATAAAAGAAGATACACCGGCAGTGCCTGCAGGCGGCGGAATGGGTATGATGTAATATGATGGAGGATAACTATGAATGATTCCTATGCAGAATTATTGGTTAGGCAAAAAGAAACAAGGAAAATGAAAGTGAAAAAAGCACTTGCGATTGCGGGTATAGCGGCTTTTGCCGTTTTCCTATTTCTGCCGTTCCCGCTGTTGACAATTATCTCGATGATAATGATTTCTGCGTTGCTTTTTTATTTGAAACGTACAAGTGTAACCGAATACGAATACATCTATTGTGAAGGGGAAATTGACATCGACAAAATTTCCGGCAGACAAAGCAGAAAGAGAGTTTTGACGGTTAGTGCGGAGGATATGGAGATTCTTGCACCGACAGACTCACAGGAATTGTCTCAGTACCAAAATTTGCAGGTGTACGATTTTAGTTCCTATTCGGAAAACAAGACATATGAAATAGTAACTAAAGTGAAAGGGCGGAAAGCCAGAGTGAGGTTTGAACCAAACGATATAATTCTGCAAGGGATGAAATATAATGCCCCTAGAAAAGTATTTTTGTAAAAGATGAATAAAGCGCTTTACAGGTTCTGTTCCTGTAAAGTGCTTTTTATTTGTCGGAATAGTGCCATTTTGAGCAGAGTGTGGTATAATAGGATATATTGCTTTGAACCGGGTTTAGAGGTGGTGGCTATGAAAGAACAAACTAATATTTTTTTAATCGGATTTATGGGGTGCGGTAAGAGTACAGTGGCGTCCGAATTAAATCGAATGTTTGGTATGCATGTGATTGAGATGGACCGACTGATTTCAGAGAGACAGAAGATGAGTATCCCTGAAATTTTTGATAAATACGGGGAAATCTATTTTCGGGATTTAGAAACTGATTTGCTGCATGAGATTCAATCGGAAAGCGCGCAAGTGATTTCCTGTGGGGGCGGCGTAGTCCTTAGAGAGGAAAATGTGGCATTGATGAGAAAAGCGGGGCGGATTGTCCTGCTTACGGCGAAGCCGGAGACGATTTTAAAACGTGTCATAAAAAATGATGACAGACCGATTCTGAAAGGAAAAAAGACCGTGAAAGATATTACGCAGTTGATGGAAGCAAGAAGAGCAAAGTATGAAACTGCGGCAGACATTATTATAGAGACGGATGGGAAAGCCATTCGGGAAATTTGTAAAGAGATTATGGAGAAGGCAGAAGGAGAGACAGTATGTTAAAGACATTTTATCCGGAAGAATATTTGGCATCCACATATGTGGTACCGTTTGAAAAATTGTATGAAGAAGGATATCGAGGTGTCATCTTTGATATAGACAATACCTTGGTTCCGCATGGCGCCCCGGCGGATGACCGTGCAAAGAAATTGTTTGCGAGATTAAAAAGCCTTGGGTTTGACTGCTGCCTGCTTTCCAATAACCATGAACCACGTGTGAAAATGTTCAATGAAGAAATCGGTGTACATTATATCTTTGATGCACATAAGCCGTCGCGAAAGAATTATATAAAAGCAATGGAACTTATGGGAACGGATATAAAAACGACAGTCTTTGTCGGAGACCAGTTATTTACAGATGTATGGGGAGCAAAACGTACCGGCATGAAAAATATCTTGGTAAAGCCGATTCATCCCAAGGAAGAGTTTCAGATTATTCTGAAAAGAATTTTGGAAAGGGTTGTGCTGTTTTTCTATAAGAGAGATAAAAAGAAGAACGGATAATATGAGCAAAAAACTCGCCTGCTGAGGCGAGTTTTTATGGTTTAGAAAAGTATTTTTCTTGAATCAGCTTCACAGGCATATCTTTCCCTGTCCAGAGTTTAAATGCCTCGGCGCCTTGGTAAAGTAGCATATGAAGTCCGTTTTGGGTCTTGCAGCCGGCTTCTTCGGCGAGTTTCAGGAGTTTTGTTTTCCTTGGATTATAAATCACATCCGAGACGATTAAGTCCTTATGGAAGAAAGCTTTATCCGAGATAAGACTGTTTTCTGTATTTGGCGCCATTCCTACAGAAGTGGCGTTGGTAAGAATCGCACTTTTTGAGATTTCGCGTTTTAAGATAGCAGGATTTTCGTAATCATACAGATTGATTTTACAATTTGTGCGCTTCGTCAAATCGCGGATAATATTTTCCGTGCGATTCCAGAATGGACTGCGTCTGCTGAAAATCGAGATTTCAGAAACTCCGTCCAAGGCGGCTTGTACAAAGATAGAAGTGGCGGCTCCGCCTGCCCCCAGTATTGTCATTTTCTTTCCGATGATATTACAGCCATTTTCTTGAAGAGCACGCATGTAACCAATGCCGTCAGTGGTGTAACCGATAAATTTACCATTATCATTTACCACGGTGTTGACTGCGCCGATAATCTGAGCGGCAGGTGAAAGTTCATCACACAATTTGCACATGGCATTTTTGTGCGGCATAGTGAGGTTGAATCCTCGTACATTCATGCTGCGAAGGCCATCTGTGACTGTCTGTAATTGTTCTTCTTTCACGTCAAATGCAAGATAAACATAATCCAA
The DNA here is from genome assembly GCA_964604665.1 of uncultured Faecalimonas sp. Classification (GTDB taxonomy): domain Bacteria; phylum Bacillota; class Clostridia; order Lachnospirales; family Lachnospiraceae; genus Faecalimonas. The sequence goes on from CAZRZV010000108.1 coordinate 3,262, forward strand.
ATCCAATTGACGAAATGCTTCGTTATGCATCATCGGTGAAATGCTATGGGAAACCGGACTTCCGAGAAGTCCAGTCAATTTTGTGTGTCCTGTGATTTGTTTCATAGGCAGATACCTCTCTTCACAAATAGATTACTTTCTTACTGTAAATCCGAAAACAGGAAAATGTCAAGAGACTTATTGAAATGCGGTCGCTTTTGTTTTATGATAGCCATAGGAAAAAAAGAAGGAGAAAGCATATGAATCCTGTAATTGTAAGAAACGTAAAAATTGGAGAAGGCTTACCTAAGATTTGCGTTCCGATTGTGGGTGTGACAAGAAAAGAGATTGCAGAAGAGGCAAAGATGGTTGCCCATGCTTTTGCGGACCTTGCGGAATGGCGTATGGATTGGTATGAGAATGTATTTGATTTTGATAAGGTCAAAGATACTTTGAAAGAAATCAGAAAGATACTTGGCAATATGCCCATTTTAGTTACTTTTCGTACCGCAAAAGAAGGCGGCGAAAAAGCGATTGACACGGAAAGGTATATAGCTCTCTATAAAGCCGTTGCAGAAACGGGCGACGCAGACCTGATTGACGTGGAATTGTTTTCGGGTGAAGAAGTGGTAAAAGAGTTGATTGAATCAGCACACATGCGGCATGTCAAGGTCGTGGCATCGAACCATGATTTTCAGAAGACCCCTTCCGGCGAAGAAATCGTAGACCGGTTACGTACTATGCAAAGTCTTGGCGCAGATATTTTGAAAATAGCGGTTATGCCACAAAAAGAAGCAGATGTGCAGAGGCTGTTGGACGCAACGAAAGAAATGAGCAGTATGTATGCAAAGAAGCCGGTTGTGACTATGTCCATGTCAAAGCTGGGTGCGGTCAGCAGAATTACAGGAGAAATCTACGGCTCTGCAATTACATTCGGAGCGGTCAAAAAGACATCTGCTCCGGGACAAATGCCTGTAGATGAACTGCGAACTCTTTTGGAAGAGGTGCATTTAGAACAATGCAAATCCCTGTTTTGAAAAAAAGGTTGAAAAATCCCGAGAGATATTATAGAATGTAATGAGGAAAATTTTATGCTCACGAAAACATAC
>CAZRZV010000109.1:0-4341 GCA_964604665.1 uncultured Faecalimonas sp.
TAGTATGGTCAACGGTCATGACACTTGACCAAAATGCTTGAAAACCGCATAAAATCAAGGGATTTTAGAGGTCAACGCGATTGACCTCTATTTTTTTATGGTCAATTGCATTGACACTTTTTGTCAACGTGATTGACCACATTCTATTTGCAATTTTTGAAAAAACTTTTTGGATTTTTTGTAATCAGCTTTTTCGAACCCTAAGTACTTATTGAGAAACGAAAAGAGAACTTATAAAAACTTATGAGTTCATCAGGTTCGAGAAAGGAGAATTTTTATAGATGAGCAAGTATATGTATCAACATACGAAGCTTCTGGCGTATTTTCCGATGCCAAGATTCCTTATGAGTCTTCCTATCAGTAATACTGCAAAGCTGCTTTATACACAGTTTCTTGGGAAAGCGCAGTTGTCTCAAAAGAATGCTTGGGTGGATAGTCAGGGCAGAGTGTATTTCCTATATCCTATCCATCAAATAGCGGTAGATATGAGTAAGAGCGAAACAACGATTAAGGATGTGATGAGGGAATTGGTGGAGGCGCAGTTGCTGGAGAAAATCTCGGAGGGAAGAGGGCGACCAAATCGGTTATACATTTTATTTCTGGATACGGAACTAGATCAGAAATCCGACGTCGGAAAACCGACACCTCTAGGTCAGAAAACTGACTCAAATTATGGCGGAATATCGACTGCAAGTAAATATAAAAGTAAAAATACAAATAATCTTCTAAGAGATTATGACTACGAAGAGGAGGAAAGTTTTTAATTATGGATAGAGAAATTTATATAGGTGAAAATGGTTTAGAACATTGCTCTGTATGTAAGGAACCGATAGAAGAGTTCTTTCCGGAAAATGTACAAAAGTTCTTCGGAAGAAAGACACATCCAAGATTCTGTGCTTGTCGAAGAGCAGAGTATGAGAGAGAAAAGCAGGAGCGTAAGGCGCGGGAACATCAGCAGGAAGTTGAGAAGAATACTGCAATTTGTTTCCCGGAACGTGCTATGAGAGAGTGGAATTTTACCAATGATGATGGTTCTAATCCGTATATGAAATATGCAAAGCTGTATGTGGAGCATTGGGATGAGGTGAAGAAGAAAGGCATGGGAATGTTACTGTGGGGAGATGTAGGAACCGGAAAAAGCTATATGGCTGCCTGTATTGCCAATGCTCTACTGGAACAGGAGAAGAGGGTTCTAATGACGAACTTTACAACTATTAGTAATGGAGTCTTTGCAGCAATAGATAAGAATGACTACATAGAATCGGTTTGTGCATATGACTTACTTATCTTGGATGATTTAGGTTCGGAGCGTAACTCCGGCTTTGTGGTTGAGAATGTCTTTTCTGTACTTGATAGAAGGGTTTGCTCCGGTAAACCAATGATTATTACCACGAATCTTACTGTAAAGGAAATGAGAGAAACACAGAATCTGGATTACAAGAGAATCTACGATCGAGTGCTTGGCAGTTGTCAGCCCATTTGTATTAGGGGTGAGAGCCATCGTAGAGAAAGAGGAAACCGAAATAAAAGAGCATTTGAACAGATTTTTCGTGATGAAGAATCGGAATAGGAGGTGTGAATGAATACGACTTACAATATTCCCGTATGGGAAAAATATACGTTAAGCATTGAAGAAGCGGCAGCATATTTCCGCATCGGGGAACATAAGCTGCGCAATCTTATCAATGAAAATAAGAACGCAGATTATCTTCTTTGGAACGGAAATCGTGTTCAAATTAAAAGAGTAAAATTTGAGAAATATGTTGATAGCTTGGAAGCTATTTAAGGAAATGTAACAGGGCTTTTGGTATAAATATCTTCCCAAATCGGTGGTATAAATTTTGCAGAAAGCCAGAGAAATATAGAAAAATCTAAAGAGCTATGATACAATGAGCGCAAGCGAGTCATAGAAAGTTTACTTTCTTTTGACGAGCGGCGAATGTCGGTTACGAACTTTGTTCGTAACCTATTAACACTAAGCCATGTCACAGCTCTTTGAAAGGAGAATGATTATGAGTAATACAAAGAGACGTGACAATAAAGGTAGAGTACTTCAGATGGGAGAAAATCAGTTAGATGATGGGCGCTATGCGTACCGTTATACAACCCCATTTGGTCAGAGGAAAACGGTTTACAGTTGGCGTTTGACTGCTTCGGACCCTATGCCGGCAGGAAAGCGCAAAGACAAATCTTTAAGAGAGAAAATTAAGGATATTGAGAAAAAACTAAGATTAGAAATCTGTTGTGAGGACATTACGGTTTGTGAATTGGTAGAGAAATATCTAATGACGAAGACCGGAGTGAAACACAGCACTCAGACCGGGTACAAATTTGTGCAAAATATCTTGGCGAAGGAACCCTTTGGGCAGAGGAAGATTGCGAGTATCAAAACATCAGATGCAAAGATTTTTCTAATCAAAATGCAGGAAGCAGGCAGAGGCTATAGCACAATTCATACAGTGCGTGGAGTTCTTCGTCCGGCTTTCCAGATGGCGGCAGATGATGACATGATAGTCAAGAATCCATTCCAGTTCGAACTTCACACCGTGGTGGTGAATGACAGTGTCAAAAGGGATGCACTCACAAGAGAACAGGAGAGGAAGTTCCTACAGTTTATTTTGGAGGATGACCATTATAGCCAGTACTATGATGCGTTTTATATCTTGTTCAAGACCGGGCTTCGTATCAGTGAGTTTTGTGGTTTGACGATTAAGGATATTGATTTTAGAAAGAAAGTCATCAAGGTCAATCATCAGCTCCAGCGCACCAGTGATATGAAGTATATCTGCGAGAAAACGAAAACAGAGAATGGTGTTCGTGAGGTTCCTATGACACCGGATGTGATGGATGCATTCAAACGAATTATCAAGATGCGTCCAAAACCAAAGATTGAGCCGATTGTAGACGGGTATTTAGGATTTCTGTTCTTAGATAAGAACGGTAAACCGAAGGTGGCATTGCATTGGGAGAAATACTTCCAGCTTTCTGTTGCAAAGTATAATAAGATTTATCGTGTGCAGTTGCCGAAGATTACGCCACATGTCTGCAGACATACGTTTTGTACGAACATGGCAAAGTCCGGTATGAATCCAAAGGTATTGCAGTATATCATGGGACACGGTGATATTTCTGTAACTCTTGATACATACACGCATATCAAAGCGGAGGATGCGATTGCAGAGATGGAGAGACTTGATTACTTGGCAACAAAGGAAGCATAAAAAGCAAGTTGCCATATGTGGTAAAAACGTGGTATAAATTCATGCTTTTCCGGCTTGAAAATAGGCGTTTTTGGTGTGTTAATTTGCCATAGAACGTCTCACAAAGCCAGTGTTTATGCGGGCTTGCGAAAATTTATACCAGCCAAATTTACTGGTATAAATTTTTGAAAATATACCAATTTATATACCACTTGACCGAGAAAATATGCTCTATTTTGACAAGAAATGAGAAAACAGCAAAAATATGAAAAACTCCACAACCCCAGTATTTACGGGCTTTTGAAAGGATTTGAGAAGTTATGAAAGACAAAATAAAAGTCCTCATGGTTTGCCACGGCAACATCTGTCGTTCAACCATGGCACAATCTGTCTTCATCCACTTGGTTCGCCAACGTGGACTCGAAGACCTATTTGAAATCGATTCCGCGGCTACCAGCCGCGAGGAAATAGGAAACCCGCCGCATTATGGTACGGTATCCAAATTAAAAAGTGTCGGGATTTCGGTAATCCCTCATCATGCCCGTCAGATGACTATGACAGACTATGCGTATTACGATTATCTGATTGGTATGGACTCGGCTAATATCCGCAATATGAATCGCATTGCAGGCGGAGATCCGGATGGCAAGATTTATAAACTCCCATCATTTGCCAATAAGAGTAAGGACATTGCTGACCCATGGTATACGGGCAATTTTGACGAGACCTACAATGATGTATTAGAAGGCTGCGAGGCGCTTCTTGATTATCTTTTAGGGCAAACAAACTAACTAATGGAACGGAGAAATACATGAACATTTTAAACATAGAGCATGTCAGTAAAATATTCGGCGAAAAGCGTATCTTTGATAACGTTTCCTACGGGATTCACGAGGGGGATAAGATTGGTATCATCGGCATCAATGGAACTGGGAAATCTACACTTTTGAAAATCATCGCAGGCTTGGAAGAACCTGATGAAGGACAAGTGATTAAGCAAAACGGACTGCACATTACATATTTACCACAGAATCCGGAATTTCCGCAAAACGCTACGGTACTTTCGTATGTAGCAGCAGGTATACAGAACGAAGAATGGAATACGGAAAGTAACGCCAAAACCATTTTAAATAAATTAGAT
>CAZRZV010000110.1:0-645 GCA_964604665.1 uncultured Faecalimonas sp.
GGATGAAATGATGAAAGCGCAGAGAGAGGGCGAAGCAAGAGGTGAGGCAAGAGGTGAGGCACGTGGAAGAAAAGAAGAAAGAGCGAAAGCAGATGCAAGACTAAAAAGTGAAAGAGCGAAAGTTTTGATAGATACTTTATCCGGCGGTCAGAAGAAGCGGGTAGCTCTTGCAAGAACTTTGTTAGAAGAAACAGATGTGTTTATTTTGGATGAGCCTACCAATCATTTGGACAACGAGATGGTACTATGGCTTGAAGATTATCTGAATAAATTCAAAGGAGTTATCATTATGGTAACCCACGACAGATATTTTTTGGACCGTGTGACCAATAAGATATTAGAAATCAGTCACGGACAACTTTACGGGTATAATGCTAATTATTCAAAGTTCTTAGAAATGAAAGCACAGCGTGAGGAAATGGAACTTGCCACAGAACGTAAACGTCAAAGCATCTTACGTATGGAACTGGAGTGGGCAAAGCGCGGATGCCGTGCCAGAACTACTAAGCAAAAGGCAAGATTAGAGCGTTTGGAAGCATTAAAAAATGGCGTGGCACCGATGAAGGATGAGACTGTGGAATTGGAATCCATCGGTACCCGTATGGGCAAGAAAACTATCGAACTCCATGACATCAGCAAGGCATA
>CAZRZV010000110.1:655-4300 GCA_964604665.1 uncultured Faecalimonas sp.
TGGGGACAACCAATTAATCAAAGATTTCTCATATATTGTTTTAAAGAACCAGAGACTTGGAATTATCGGACCAAATGGTTGCGGAAAATCCACATTAATCAAGATGATTATGGGGATTGTAGAGCCGGACAGTGGTGAGATTGAAATTGGAGATACGATTCGAATCGGATATTTTGCTCAGGAAGCAGAAGATACGGATACCAATCAGAGAGCGATTGATTATATCAGAGACGTGTCTGACTATGTCCCGACAAAAGATGGAAAGATTACGGCTTCGCAGATGCTGGAACGATTCTTGTTTGACGGGAATTTGCAGTATACACCGATTGGAAAACTTTCGGGTGGTGAGATGCGAAGATTATATCTTTGTAAGGTATTAATGCAGAATCCAAATGTACTTATTTTGGATGAGCCTACGAATGATTTGGATATTCCTACATTGACTATCCTAGAAGATTATTTGGCATCTTTCCAAGGAATTATTATCGCGGTATCTCATGACAGATATTTTTTAGATAACGTGGCAGACCGTATTTTTGCTTTTGAAGGAAATGGCGTCTTGAAGCAATACGAAGGGGGCTATACGGATTATTTGGAAGCAAGAGACCAAATAGAACCTTTAAGTACGAAAAGTACAAATGTCAAAACCGCCGATTCAAAATCCAATGCGAAGGATTGGAAGCAGGGGCAACCAAAGAAGTTAAAGTTTTCTTATATGGAACAAAAAGAATATGATAGTATTGATGATGACATCGCTATATTGGAAGATAAGATAAAGGAACTGGAACAGGAGATGTCTGCCAATGCTACGAACTCTGCGAAATTGTCGGAGATTATGACTGAGAAAGAAAAAACAGAAAAAACTTTGGAAGAAAAGATGGAACGTTGGATGTATCTAAATGACTTAGCGGAACGGATTGCAAATCAATAGCCCCCAAAGAGCGCTTAGCGCTCTTTTTTTATGATTCCGGCACAAATTCCCGCTGCTGCAAAGCCAAGAGAGGCAGTCAATGGAAATGTAGGTACAAGCATTGCCTGTATAAGATATGCGATGATTACCGCAAACCATGGCAACAAGCAGTCCGACATGGATTTTATACTGTTTCGTATGATATTTATCCAAAAGATAAGCCAAGATGCTGCACCGATGATTCCGGTTGTTAATAAATATTGTAGAAAATCGTTGTGCGCATTGTTGTAGGATTTGCCTGTCATTTTGATGATTTCCGTCATATAACCGGTTTTTAAAAGCGGTTCCAAAGTGTCCGGACCGTAGCCAATCAGTTTGTCAAGTGGAGACAGATAGCTGTACACGTATACCAATTTTTTCCAGATATATCCACGAAAAGAGCCCCATTTATCGGCAAGTGGAAACATACCATTTGCAATCATAAGTAAAAGAGCCAATACTACAAAGAGAAAAAGGCTCCATTTGTAAATTCTTTTTAGAAAATCAAATTGCTTTTCGGTTTTTAGAAAAGTATCAATCAAAACTGCAAAACAGGCAAATACTAGAATGCCTAAAATGCAATATAAAGGTGTACTAAGTAAAGATGAGACCCCCTCATATGGCACAATTCCAAAGAATTCCAATACAAAAGCGATTCCAATGCAGCCGCAAAATAAAATAAGAGAACCGAAGTAACGCAGGAAAGACACTTTGTTTTTTAAGAATATCGGAAGTAATAAAACTACGATAAAGGTACTGACAAATCCGGTGTCACTGTTTGTGACAAATAATCCTGTAAACCCTAATCCCACAGACAATAAAAGATACCAGGAGCCTTTGATACACCAGATTGTAAGACAAAATGCAGTGAACATTGCTAAATATCCGGACAATACATTAATTTGCCCGATTGTAGATAAAAAGGTGCCAATATAAAGTTTGGGAACATGCTCAGACAGTCTTAGCGGATCAAGGGAAATAAATTGCAGGATTGCGAAAAGGGCAACGATGCTCCCGCTGATATACAGAGCAGGGTAGCAGGTTTCAAAGGAATTTTCGGATGATGCAAAGAGGTAGAATGAAACAGCCAGAAACAGTATCATGAGAAAACCCATATAGCGTCCCTGATTTCCTGTGAAAGCAGAGAGAGGATATGAGGAGCAAAGTGTTGAAATCAGAGCTGCGCCAAGGAATATGCTAAGCGGTAACATTCCCGGAATATTTTTATATGGAAACTTGTGCACCAAAATCAACTGACCAAGGAAGGTCAGAGCAGTTGTAATCATAAAGAATATAGCTTTTGAAATGGTAATATTATAGTAGTAATTTGTGAAGAAGAGCGGAAGAAGTCCGAATAACGCACAAAAATACAATATCCTTAATTTTGATGAAATCTTATCTTTCATAATGAGTCCTCTGATGTCAAAAGTTATCCTTATCATACCTTATTTTTTGACAACTGTAAATAAATGCTTCTTTTTGAGAAAAAATAGTTGACAAAGCAATTACAAATTGATAATATATGAAAAACAGAACGCACTCTGTTTTTTGAATTTATCAAAAACTTGGTATTGGAGAGGTTTTATGAGAAAACAGGTATTTTCGTTATTGGTAAATAATAATGCAGGTGTTCTTAGCCGGGTTGCAGGATTGTTCAGCAGACGTGGTTATAGCATCGACAGTATCACATCGGGAACTACGATGAACAAAAGTGTGAGCAGAATTACAGTTGTTGCAAGCGGTGATGAGCAGATTTTATCTCAGATTGAAAAACAGCTTGCGAAGATTGAAGATGTGCTCGATATCAAGATTTTGGCGGATGGACAGTCTGTTTGCAGAGAACTGATTATGGTAAAGGTAAAGGCAAATGCGTCACAGAGAAATGAAGTAATTGCTGTTGCAGACATCTTTCGGGCTAAGATTGTTGACGTTGAGGTAGATTCTCTCATGATGGAGATGACAGGTACGCAGTCAAAAGTGGAAGCGTTTTTGGATTTGTTGTCTACATATGAAATTTTGGAACTTGCAAGAACCGGAATCACAGGCTTATCAAGAGGTTCAAAAGACATTAAAATGTTTGAGGATGACTAGCTGGAGGCAATGGCCTTTAACTATATAAAAGTATTTCATTTAAGGAGGAAACGAAAAATGGCTAATAAGATTTATTACCAAGAAGATTGTAACTTATCATTATTGAAGGGAAAAACAATTGCAGTTATCGGTTATGGCAGCCAAGGTCACGCACATGCGTTGAATGCAAAGGAATCAGGATGCAACGTGATTATCGGTCTTTACGAAGGCAGCCGTTCATGGGATAAGGCTGTAAAACAAGGTTTTGAAGTTTACACAGCAGCAGAAGCAGCTAAGAAAGCTGATATTATCATGATTCTTATCAACGATGAAAAGCAAGCTGATTTATATAAGAAAGACATTGAACCAAACTTGGAGAAAGGCAACATGTTAATGTTTGCTCATGGTTTCAATATTCATTACGGATGTATCACGCCTCCGTCATATGTTGATGTTACGATGGTTGCTCCAAAAGGACCTGGACACACAGTTAGAAGTGAATATCAGGCTGGAAAAGGTGTTCCTTGCTTAATCGCTGTTGAGCAGGACGCTACAGGAAAAGCATTAGACACAGCTTTGGCATATGCGGCAGCAATTGGTGGAGCAAGAGCAGGTGTTCTTGAAAC
>CAZRZV010000111.1:0-4252 GCA_964604665.1 uncultured Faecalimonas sp.
TGTTACATCCACCCATATTGCAGTCGTCCCAAAAATCTCTACCGCTATACCAGCTATGCTTATGATAATCAATCTGTGTCGGTTTTCCCGGCTCAAAGTAAGCTCTTGCAATTTCAATTCCCGAAAGTTCTTCACTTGCGTTATACATCTCCACACCTTTTTCTCCGCAAATTTTCTCCATGTTCCATGTTTTGGCTATTTCAATGTATCTCAGCACCATTCCGTTCTCTTTGTATTTTTGACCCAAGAATGTGTAAACTGTTTCGTTTTGTTCCCGTTTCGCTTTTCCCATGCATTTGTATATTCCATGTGCTCCGCACATCGGACATGTACCCTCATGTCCCTCTCTTGGTTCTTTTACTCTTCTCTGAAATTGTCTTTCGTATGATTCTCCTTTCTTCCATCGTTCATTCGTCACACCTCCGCATTTACTACAGGCTATTTGCACCCGTGTACCATGTTTTTTATAATACAGATAGTGTTTGTCGTTAAAAAATAACGTATTTGCTCTCTGTAAGATTTTCTGTTCCTCCAGTTCTTCTGTATGCGAAATTCTGTCATTCAAAGTCTCCTGTCTCCGTTGGTATTTTCTCTCTTCTACCTTTCTTCTTTCTTCACTCGTAATATGATCCTGGCAATCCTGTATGCATTTCCACCATCTCTCTTTCCATATCACATATGACGATTTACAAAACTCCTCGATTCTATCCAAGTCCTCATTACTTTGTAAAATATTTTTCTTTTCTGCATCCTGACAACTTTCACTTTCTACACAATTCCACACCAAGCGGTACGATTGACTATTCACAATTTTTTGTCTCGTCCACTCGTTCTTTCCCGGAAAATATGTACCAAAATCTTTTTGAGTAAGTACGATTCTTACCACTGGAATATCTTTTTCATTTTTTTTATTCTTATATACTTCCAAAAATAAATGGTCTTCACCGGATATAGTTTTTATATCTGTTACTGCAATGTATTTCACAGCTTTCTTTTTACTAACATGTTGCAGCTTTAAGAACGCTACTTTTTCAATGGATTTCTTTTTCACTCATTCCACCTACTTTCCCATGTAGTAATCCCGAATAATTCTTTTTGCCCGTCCCATTCCCGGAATTCCCAAAGTAACTCTTCCTGCAGATACGCCTGCTGCCTTTTTAATCTCATCATCCACTGGAATTTGATTCTTAAATGACCATGATAAAATAGTTGCAATACATCCTTTAAGGCTCTTTCCCTTTTTTCGTACCCGGTATGCCATAAGTTCATTATCCATGCACTGTCCTTTTAAATACTCTGTCCAGTCCTCCATAATCTCCTTTGGCTTTAGGTCCATGCTTTCCACCTCTATTTTTCCAAGTGCTGCTGTCAAAGCATCACACAGTTCCGGCATTTCTCCATTGATATATAACTCCGCTATTTCTTCTTCAATTCCGTTTTCTTTCGCCACTACTCTAATACTATCCATGTCTCCTTCGTTAAAAAGGTTTTCTGCCAGTTCATTTATCTCTTTATAGGAGTCAAATTCTCCAAATTTATCAAACATCTTCTATTCCTCCATTATCTGTATAAATCATATTTCCCAGTATCTTCTTCCGGTTCTTTCCTTAATTCTCCCAAATCGTCACTCCTTTCTCCCACCCGACTGATTGCGTAGTGGGAGGTATTGTTTAATGGCTTTTTGTGATATATTTATCCCCTAAGGGTAGTGCCTGTTTGTCTTCCGGTTTAAACTTTATACCGTAATTTTTTACAAGTAGTTCTTTCCTACCAGCTTCATCCAATCCTCCTCCGGATATTTTTTCGTAAATTCCTGCTGCGCTAATTTCATTAAACGTTCTGCGTTTTCATGATTGTTATGCACTGCTTCCCTTGACGTTCTATGATGCTCAACACACAAATTTACCCTAAGACCGTATGCGTCGCTAACCCACTTGTTATCCCCGAAAATCACATGGTGCTCCTCTGTATAAGTATGTTCCTTGTAGTTTCCATCCAACAACATACAAAGGTAACATCTCTTGTCATCCTTATCCTGCAATATGCTTGGTATCTTTCTGTATTTCTTTCGTTTTTTCTGTTTCTGTTTCTTCCAACTAGACTTTGGAAATGCCATTGCACTATAATCAATTTCCACGTCTTATACCCCTCCGCATTCAGTCTTTTCAAGGTTTTTTTCACTTTCAAACCTTACTTTTGCTTCATCCTGCATAACTTGCGTATAGCGGTGTCGTCTTGTCATCCGGAATTTAATTTTATGACCACTTAAAAGTTTTGCTGTCTCTTTCCATTCGTTCCGGTTCTTTATCGGATTTCCTTTTGCATTCATGAAGTCATTTTCTTTCCACACAGAAAGATGATTTTCCACGCCGTTCTTTAAATATTGCGAATCCGTATAGATATTTACAAAGCAACTCGCATTCAGTCTTTTCAAGGATTTTATAAGTGCACACAGTGCCGATTTGTTATAGGTTGTCCGCTCCTCTAAAACATAATCCGCCCTCGTTACTGCGTGCTGGCTTCTGTCTATGTATTCCAATACGGAAGCATGCCATCCTTTTCTGTTTCCTGGTCCTTTCAATGAAGTCTCCAGATAAATATTTACCTCAAACATGTCAAATCCTCCTATGCAGCCTTATCATGGTGTAGTGCCTATATTTATAGCCGGTATATGGATTGATTCCCTCATAAAAAGAATCTTTCACTATGTAATAACCTTTCTTTGGCTTTACTTCTTCCTTCCATCTTCTTAGCTTGTCCACCTTTGGTTCCGGAAGCGGCATATTCTTCGACGTCCAATAGCTCGCTTCCTGAAGCCTCGGCTTCGCCGGCATTCCGTCTTTTCTTAACTCAATGGTGTTTTCATTTTTCGTCATATAATTTGCCAGCTTTGTAAAATCTTCATCATAGTGTTTGCTTTTTTTGATAGTCACCGCATAAGTTCCGCCATGCTCCCATGCCGTTTCCAAGATACTTGCCGTACCCGGTATCTTATTTATCACAAGATGGATGTGCCATGCTCCCTTTGTTCCCCTTTCGATATTCCGGAACCAGAACAGTTCATGTCCTCTCTTTTTATACGCTCTTCGCACATACCGGATTGCTTTTTGAAAATGTTTTAAAGCTTCTTTCATATCCGGCGGTCTCGCTGCCTTTTCGTACGTCCATGTAGCAAAGTAATCTCCTGTATTCATGTAGGCCAGCATCTTACGTCTTGCCCGCTTCGCCTTATTCTGAAGATTGATTTGTATAATTTGCTCCTTAGTCGGCTTCTTTTTCTTCTGCCGAGACATTCCCGGCGCACCGTACCTTCCATCGTGGTGCTCTTCTACTTCTATAATCATTCCTTGCCGAAAGGTGTACTTTTTTCTCTTCGTTGCCATATCATCTGTCCTGTCCTAACTTTAATAAATTTATCGAGTTTGAAAACGGGGAAAAATCCCCATTTCTCTTGACCTTTTGTGCCACAGATGATATAATTATTTATGTAAAATTTTTATGCATTTTTACATTCTGTGGCTCCGGTCACGCGGCATATCCAGCGCAAATGGATATGCCTTTTATTTTACCCAGTCCGGTGTCAATCCTAACTTTTTTGCGAGTTCTTCCGGTTCACCCAAATCCTCATACTTGCCAAGCTTGTCAATCATATCTCCATATACGTATGTATTTGCACCTGTCCCGAACGTTTTAATTTCCATGCGTTCCACCCAGTGCATAGGAACGTGATATGATATGTTCTGCATTGGATGTACCGTTGGATTTTGCTTTGTAAATCTTTTTGCTTTTACCATTTACGTTTCCTCCTTTGTTTCCGTCTGAGTGCATACGGTGTCCATACCTATGCGCTCGTTTTCTTTTTTCCGTGCTTCACGTTTAGCTCTAATCTTTGCTCTATTTTTCTCATCAAGATCTTCTACAACGGAAAGCGTCATCGCACATACAAATACCACTGCAAAGAATTTGTTTAGAACTGGTACGTTCGGTACTATATATTTGATGTAAATAGCCCCTGCGAATCCAGCTAAAATGATATTTTTAATTCTGTTGTAATATCTCATAGTTTGTCCTCCTCTAAACCTAAACGTTTTTATTTCTTTTTCATTGTTCTTAACTTTTTGTTTTTCTTGACTTTCAATAAATCTCAACTTAACATAATTATTGATATGATAATTTATAACGAATGGTGGTGAGATTTATGTTTTCAAAATATCCTGATGGTTCTGTCTCATGCTCCGCATGTATTCGTGCT
>CAZRZV010000112.1:0-4198 GCA_964604665.1 uncultured Faecalimonas sp.
AACATTCCGTACAGAGACAGAGACAGACCTTTTCGGTGAACAGGCAGTACTTTGCGGTGGTGTTTGTGCACTTATGCAAGCAGGTTATGAAACATTGGTAGAAGCTGGATATGACCCAAGAAATGCTTACTTTGAATGTGTTCATGAAATGAAATTAATCGTTGACCTTATTTATCAATCAGGATTTGCAGGAATGAGATATTCAGTTTCTAATACAGCTGAATATGGTGATTACATCACAGGACCAAAGATTATTACAGAAGAGACAAAGAAATCTATGAAGAAAATCTTATCTGACATCCAAGATGGTACATTTGCAAAAGAATTCTTATTAGATATGTCAGAAGGCGGAAAACAAGTTCACTTCAAGGCAATGAGAAAACTTGCTGCTGAACATCCGGTAGAAAAGGTTGGAGAAGAAATCAGACAACTTTACAGCTGGAATAATGAAGAAGATAAGTTTATCAACAACTAATCTTTCTCTTGACAACAGAATTGAAAACAGACCGGCACGAGAACAACTCGTGCCGGTTTTTATTCATAAGTTTAAAAAAAATTTATGAACTTTATTGCTTTTTAATGATTTTGCTAGTAAAATGAAATAGTATTTTTATTCGACGAAGGAGGAATGAAAAAAATGGACTTTTTTAAAATGAAAGAAAGAGGTTCAAACGTAAGAACAGAGATTTTTGCAGGTCTCACTACATTCTTTGCAATGTGCTACATCGTAGTTGTTAACCCGAATCAGGTTGCAGCAGGTGGAACTGAGGGCTGGCTCGCAGGACTTGGTGCAGATGGCACTCTACTCGGGCAAATCTGGAATGCAGTATACATTGCATCTATCTTGGTAGCAATCGTAGGTACACTGCTTATGGCACTCTACGCAAAACTTCCGTTTGCACAGGCGTGTGGTATGGGATTGAATGCATTTTTCTGTACAACATTTGTATCAGGAGCATTCTTTGCAGGTGTAGATGTAGTAGAAGGATATCAATCCGGTCTCGTAATTATCTTCCTTTCAGGTATTGTATTTTTGATTCTGTCAGTGACAGGTCTTAGAAAATACATTGCGACTGCAATGCCTGACTGCTTGAAGAAAGCAATCCCGGCCGGTATCGGTCTGTTTATCGCTTACATTGGTTTCCAGAATGTTGGATTGATTCAGGCAAACCAGTACACACTTTCACAGTTATTTGACTTCCACGGAGTGATTGCTAAAGTCGGTGTGGCCGATGAAACAACCGGAGTTGTATTTACTGCATTTGATGCATGGAAAACGATGGCACCTGTCGTTCTTGCAATCATTGGCTTGATTCTGATTGCTGTTCTTGCAAAGAAGAACGTTAAGGGAAATGTTATCATCAGTATCCTTGCAGTGACTGTACTCTACTATGTGACAACATGGACAGTACCTTCTTTCAACCTTGGACACATCGGACAGTCCTTTAAGGATTTTGCTTCTATCGGTGTGACAGGTATCTTCCACAAGGAATCTTGGGTAAATGCATTCAGTGGTGCTCATATCGACGGAGTATTTGGTGCTATCGTTCTTATCATTACATTCTGTCTTGTAGATATGTTCGATACGATCGGCACTTTATATGGAACAGCTTCACAGGCAGGTATGCTTGATGAAAATGGAGATCCAATCGATGTTGACAAAGCTATGTTATGTGACTCTGTAGGTACTGTAACAGGTGCGGTTCTTGGTACATCTACATGTACAACATTCGTAGAATCCGCAGCAGGTGTTGGTGCCGGCGCAAGAACAGGACTTGCAAGCGTTGTTACAGCAGCATGCTTCGCAGTATGCTTATTCTTAAGCCCGGTAGCCACATTGATTCCGGCATGTGCGACAGCTCCGGCTTTAATCTATGTAGGTTTTCTTATGATGAAGAACTTTGCAAAAATAGATATGGAAGATGCAGCTTCTGCAGTTCCTGCATTTATGGCATTGATCGTTATGGTATTGTCTTACTCTATCTCAAATGGTATCGGAGTTGGAGCAATCTCATATGTATTGATTACATTATTTACAGGAAAATATAAGAAGAAAGATATCGTTATTACGATTATCGCAGCACTGTTTGTTGCTAGATTCTTATTAGTTACAATGTAATTCATTATTTATATAAAAGATAGCAGAGAAACGCCTTGTTCGAGAGAACCGGGGTTTTTCTGCTATCTTTTTTTGTGGAAGTGCTGATAATATGCAATTCATCCAAAGGTATTTTTATTGAAAAGCGTTTTTGATTTGTGCCTTCAAGTCGGTTTTGGTTTTGGTATCAGCAAAAGATGCTTCCGCAGAATTTAAAAGTAATTGCCTAATTTCATTCTCGCTGAGATTGAAATTTTGTTTTGCCAATGTCAATTCATTTCGCATGGTAGTATTTGAAACGCTGGGGTTATCGGTGTTTAATGTTACTAAGATTCCGCGTTTCATAAAGTATCGGAGTGGATAATTTTCTAATTTGTCCACCGCTTTTGTTTGCAGATTGCTCGTTATACAAAGTTCCAAAGGAATTTGTTTTTGAACCAACATCTCAAGTAAATCCGTATCTGTGATAGAGTGAATGCCGTGACCGATGCGAGATGCTCCCAGTTCGATAGCTGTTCGGACACTGTCTGCACCGGCAGCTTCCCCGGCGTGTATCGTGAACCTCACATCCAATTCTTTTGCATATAGGAATATGTCCTTGAAATTTGACGTAGGGTAGAGCGCCTCTGCACCTGCCAAATCTACAGCTGCCACTCCTTGGTTTCGATATACATCTGCAAGACGAACGGTTTCCATATTTGCATCAAAATTTGAATTTCCGCGCATACAACATAAGATGAGATTTGCTTTTAAATCAGAGCGATTCAGACCGTCTATTGCAGCTTTCACCACTTCTTCCTGCGATAAACCCTGCTCGGTATGAAGCTGCGGTGCAAAACGAAGTTCTGCATAGATAAGACCATTTTCTTTTTGTTCTTCCTGAATGCGGTAAATCGCTTCGCTAATGGCTTCCCTCGTCTGCATTAAAGAACAAGGAAGTGCAAAACATTCCAAATATTCATTTAAATCTTTGCAATTTTCAGGTGCTGACAGAAGCCTGCACAATCGTTTTTTATCTTGAACAGGAAGCGTAATTTCCTGCATGTTAGCCAATGAAATTGCGGTAGCAACAGATAAAGCGCCATCAATATGGAGATGCAGGTCTATTAAGCAATTGTTATAATTCATAAAACCCTCCGTACATTTATTCTATAAATCTATTTTAACACAATTGTTCACAAAAATGTAGAAGGCATGTTATAATAAGATATCATATTCGAGGAGGAAATTTGGTATGGTATTACATATTGTGATGTGGAATTTTAAAACAGAAGTGCAGGAAGATGAGAGACCTGTTATTAAAGCAGCGATGGCTGAGCATTTAAAAGGACTTGTAGGTCAGGTTCCGGGACTTCTCACAGTGGAGTTTGTAGAAAATCCGATTCCATCAAGCACACATGACGTTGCGCTTGTGACAACATTAGAAAAGGCTGAAGATATCGCGGTGTATGCAAACCATCCTTCGCATGTACACGTGGCAGATACTTATGTGCGTCCATACGTGTGCGACAGAGTATGCTTGGATTGTGAAATTTAGGTGAGGTATGTGTTATGGCTGTGATAGGGATTGACTTAGGTACGACGAATTCATTAGGCGCTGTGTACCGCAATAGTAAAGTAGAACTGATACCGAATCGCTTTGGTTCTTATCTCACACCGAGTGTGGTGAGTGTGACAGAGAACGGAACGGTGCTGGTTGGAGAGGTGGCAAAGGAGAGACTCATTAGCCATCCGGAGGCAACTGCTGCTTCCTTCAAAAAGGATATGGGAACAGAGAAAAAATATTCCCTTGGGAAAAAACAGTTTCTCCCGGAGGAATTGAGCAGTTTCGTAATTCGTTCCATTGTGGAGGATGCAAAGGAATACTTGCAGGAGGAAATAGAGGAAGTTATTATTTCCGTTCCTGCATATTTTCATGATAGACAGCGGGTTGCCACAAAACGGGCAGGGGCATTGGCAGGTGTGACGGTAAATCGTATCATCAATGAACCAAGTGCAGCGGCGATGGCATCTTACATGGATACCAGCAAGGAACAGCTCTTTTTAATCTTTGATTTCGGAGGCGGTACCTTTGACGTTTCAGTAGTAGAATGTTTTGAT
>CAZRZV010000113.1:0-4170 GCA_964604665.1 uncultured Faecalimonas sp.
AATTGTTCTCGGCGCAGGACCTATCCGTATCGGTCAGGGAGTAGAGTTTGACTATTCGACGGTGCATGCGGTTCGAACCATTAAAGAAGCAGGCTATGAAGCCATTATTATTAACAATAATCCGGAAACCGTATCTACCGATTACACTACATCCGATAAATTGTATTTTGAGCCACTTTGTGTCGAAGATGTCATGAATCTGATTGAAATGGAGCAACCGGACGGAGTCATTGCTTCTCTTGGTGGACAGACAGCAATCAATTTGGCACAGCCTTTAAAAGAAAGAGGTGTCAATATCATAGGTACAGACTGTGATGCCATTGAAAAAGCGGAAAATAGGGATTCTTTTGAGAGATTGTTATCAGAACTTTCTATCCCACAACCGAAGGGAAGAGCTGTTACCAATATAGAAGACGGTGTAAAGGCGGCATTAGAGATAGGATATCCGGTATTGGTTCGTCCGAGCTTTGTTTTAGGCGGAAGAGCAATGCAGATTGTGGCAAAAGAAGAACACTTGCGACATTACCTGAGGACGGCTGTGGAAATTGATGAGGACAAGCCTGTACTTGTGGATAAATATATTTGTGGTAAGGAAGTGGAGATTGATGCCATTTGTGACGGAACAGATGTCTTTGTTCCGGGTATTATGGAATTGGTGGAAAGAACAGGAGTGCATTCGGGCGATTCTATCAGTGTATATCCGAGCTTTAGCATATCAGAACATGTGAAGAAAACTATTTTGGATTATGCTAAAAAGTTGGGGTTGGGAATCGGCATTATAGGATTGTTCAATATTCAGTTCATTGTAGATAACAATGAGAATGTATATATTATCGAGGTGAATCCGCGTTCCTCAAGAACGGTTCCGTTTTTATCAAAAGCAACGGGATATCCTTTGGCAGATATTGCAACGAAAGTAATCCTGGGCAAAAGTTTAAAAGAACAAGGTATTGAATACATTTATCCAACAGAGAAGAAAAGGTGGTATGTAAAGGCTCCGGCATTTTCGTTCTCGAAATTGAATGGTATGGATGCTTATCTTTCACCGGAAATGAAGTCTACGGGTGAAGCAATCGGGTACGATGCCAAATTGCCGCGCGCCATGTACAAGGCATTGATAGCATCCGGCGTCAAAATGCAGAACTATGGAACCATCATGGTAACATTGGCAGATGAAGATAAGGAAGAGGCGTTGCCGCTGATAAAGAGATTTTATGATATGGGATTTAATATTGAAGCTACCGTAGGAACAGGAGAATTTTTGAAGACGCATGGTATAAAAACCCGTATTCGCAGAAAACTCAGTGAAAACAGTACGGAGATTCTGGAAGCAATCAGGGCAGGATATGTGAGTTATGTCATTAATACCAGAGCAATATTGTCAGGGATTCACTATGAGGATGGTTTGGCAATCAGGAGAACTGCAATCGAAAATAATGTGACAATGTTTACTTCTTTGGACACAGTTCGAGTGCTTTTGGATGTATTGGAGGAAATTACAATAGGAATTTCAACAATCGATGAATGTGATGATGAAAAGGAATGAGAGGTGCAAAGGAAATGATACCGAATACAAACTATAATAATTTAAAAGATTCTTACTTGTTTTATAACATCGCTCAAAAGGTAAAAGCATACACAGAGAAATACCCGGACAAACATCTATACCGTATGGGAATCGGAGACGTGTCTTTACCATTGTGCGATGCAGTCATTAAAGCTTTACATAGTGCCGTAGACGATCAGGCAAATAAGAGTACATTCCATGGATATATGCCGGAATGTGGAGATGCTTCCTTGAGACAGACGATAGCAGACTACTATCAGAACAGAGGAGTAAGCCTTACATCTGAGGAAGTGTTTGTATCAAGTGGTGCGAGTGATGAACTGGGAGATATTCTGGATTTGTTTGGCAGAGATAAAACAGTTATGATTATGGAGCCTGCATATCCGGCATACGTTGATGCAAATGTGATGGCGGGCAATCGTATTATTCATATACCGGCAGGCAAAGAAAACGGATTTCTGCCAATGCCGGATTACAGCAAAGAGACAGATGTTATTTATATATGTTCACCGAATAATCCTACAGGCGCAGTCTTTAATCATGAGAAGTTGCAGAAATGGGTGGATTATGCAAAGGACAAGGATGCGGTTATTTTGTTTGATGCAGCTTATGAAGCATTTATTGAGGAAGAAAATATTCCGCATAGTATCTATGAAGTACCGGGAGCAAAAAGCTGTGCGATTGAGATTTGTTCACTGTCTAAAACAGCCGGATTTACGGGAACAAGATGTGGTTATACGGTAATTCCGAAGGAGCTATGTAAAAATAGAATGAATTTGAATGACATGTGGGTAAGAAACCGTACAACCAAAACAAACGGTGTTTCCTATATTATTCAAAAAGGCGCAGAAGCTATTTTTACAGATGAGGGACAGAAGCAGATTCGAGATAACATTAAGCTTTATAAACAAAATGCAGTTTGTCTAATGAGGGCATTAGATAAGTTGGGATTTTGGTATTGTGGAGGAAAAAATGCACCTTATATTTGGATGAAATGCCCGGATAATATGGGAAGCTGGGAATTCTTTGACTATTTGTTGAACGAGATACAGGTTGTCGGAACGCCGGGCGAAGGATTTGGCTCTTGCGGCGAAGGATATTTTAGATTTTCTACTTTTGGTTCGCAGGAGGACACAGAGGAAGCAGCAAGAAGACTGGTACAGCTGTTTTCTAAATAGTTGAAAAAGAATAATACATACTAACTGCCGGACTTTTTCAAGGTCCGGCAGTATTTTTTTACGAAAAAGAAATTGTCACATATTATCTTTTATTCGCATTGTGTTTTGCCAACAAAGCATGAAGCTTTTCAGAAGGGTCCATAACCTGTCCGATGGAGATGTCGTGATTCAGAGAATCAATAATGAGTGCAAGGAACTTACTCATATCGGCAGCGGTAAAGTATGGTTTTTCTTTCAATTCTTCCGGAAGGTAAGTTAAGTTGGTTGTAATGATGCGGTCGATATAACCTTTTTCATAATATTCGTCAAACTTAGCAAGCCCTTCTGTAAACAGACCGAAGGTGGTAAATACAAAGACGCGATTTGCCCCACGTTCTTTGATTTTCTTGGCAACATCAAGCATACTTTCACCGGAAGAAATCATGTCATCGACGATAATGGCATTCTTTCCTTTTAAGTCAGCTCCTAAGAACTCGTGAGCCACAATTGGATTTTTCCCATTTACAACAACAGAATAGTCACGACGTTTATAAAACATACCCATGTCAACACCTAATATGTTTGATAAGTATACGGCACGATGCATTGCACCTTCGTCAGGACTGATAATCATCAGGTTGTCCTTGTTAACTTTTAAATCCGGTTCTACACGAAGCAGAGCCTTCATAAACTGATAGTTTGGAGAAAAGTTGTCAAATCCGTTCAATGGAATAGAATTTTGTACACGTGGGTCGTGAGCATCGAAAGTGATGATATTAGAAACTCCCATTGCCTGCAATTCTTCCAAAGCGAGTGCACAGTCAAGAGATTCTCTCTTTGTGCGTTTGTGCTGACGGCTTTCATACAGAAAAGGCATAATCACATTAATGCGGTGAGCCTTGCCTGTAGCTGCCGAGATAATACGTTTTAAATCCTGATAATGGTCGTCCGGTGACATGTGATTGATATGACCGTTTACTTTATATGTCATACTATAATTACACACATCTACCATTACGAAAAGGTCACAGCCACGGATGGATTCGCGAATGATACTTTTCGCTTCACCGGAGCCAAATCGTGGACATGCACTGTCTATCAAATAATTCTCTAAATTATAATTTGCAATGGATGCTAAATCGGGAAAATCCTCTGTTGCAGCTTTTCTGAACGAGACGATATAATCATTTACTTTCTGCCCTAATTCTTTGCAACTGTCCAACGCTGCAATTTTAAGAGGGGCAGTAGGAAGAGTCTTTTCTAATAATGTAATGTTTGCCATGATAACCTCCAAAATACATAATATTTTTTCGTGTTCATTCATTCTAACAAAAAAAGCGATAATCATCAAGATTTTGTGTACTCAAATTTGCTTTTTTTAGCAAAATTTAGTATGATATGGTATAGTATGTAAAAACTGAGGAACAGATTATGAAACATGAACAT
>CAZRZV010000114.1:0-4145 GCA_964604665.1 uncultured Faecalimonas sp.
TCTCCATGTAATTCTTCCCTTAGATAAATCATATGGTGAAAGTTCCAAAGTTACTTTATCTCCGGGTAAAATCTTAATAAAGTTTGTACGCAGTTTTCCACTGATATGTGCCAACACCTGATGGCCGTTTTCCAGTTCCACTTTAAACATTGCGTTCGGTAACTTTTCTACTACTGTTCCTTCAATTTCAATAACGTCAGCTTTTGACATACTTAATATCCTCCTAATTTTCCTTATCAAATAGTTTGAGTATCCTTTTAATTCCTACATTATCAATGCCTGATAATTCATGTTTCATGCCGATGAGTTGCACATGCTTTTGCTTTTTCTTTTTTGGTTTATCCAGTGTTCTCACACATCCGTCCGCCAAATATACATATGTCTCATCTGCCTTTACGATTACATATACATGACCTTTATCATGGCCTGCTTTTGACTTCGCAAGCGTTCCTACTTCATATCTGTCCATAACGCATCCTCTTTACTTTGATAAGGTCAAAAGCACCGGTTCGTCTTCCGTAATCAGTACCGTGTTTTCATAATGTGCGGATAACGAGCCGTCTGCTGTCACTACTGTCCAGTCATCACTCAGCCATTCTACCGCATGGGTTCCTATATTAATCATCGGCTCAATTGCCAGAGTCATACCTTTTCTGAGTTTGACTCCTTTTCTTTCCATTTCAAAATTTGGTATTTCCGGAGCTTCATGTAAATTGGCACCGATTCCGTGGCCGCACAAGTCTCTTACTACACCGTATCCGCGTTCTCTCGCATATTTGCCAATCGCATTGGAAATATCAAACAAATGGTTGCCTTCTTTGGCATACTTTATACCCTCAAAAAAGCTTTCCCGTGTCACACGGATTAAATCTTCTGCTTCTTTACTTATCCGTCCGACAGCATGTGTTCTTGCCGCATCGGAATGATATCCTTTATAAATGACACCTGCATCCAAACCGACAATGTCGCCTTCTTTTAAAATACGTTTGGCGCTTGGAATACCGTGGACCACTTCATCATTTACCGAAACGCAGATAGATGCCGGGTATCCGTTATAATTTAAGAAAGACGGAATGCATCCGTAACTTCTGATGACTTCTTCACCGACACGATCAATTTCCAGCGTGCTGATTCCTGGGCGTACAATTTTTGCCAACTCTTCATGTACAATTTCAAGAATTCTTCCGGCTTCTTTCATCAATTCAATTTCTCTAGACGATTTAATGGTAATAGGCATAGATTTAAGCTCCTAAAATTTTAATAATCTCATCAAAGACAATGTCAATATCTACTGTTCCATCGACTTCGGCTAAGATGTTTTCATTTGCATAGTATTTAATTAGCGGCTGAGTCTGCTCATGGTATACATCCAAACGCTTTTGCACCGTCTCCGGCTTATCGTCGTCTCTGAGCATCAATTCTCCATGACATATATCGCAAATATTTTCCTCTTGCGTCGGTGCATATACGATATGGTATGTAGCTCCGCAATTTACACATGCTCTGCGTCCCGACATACGTCTTACGATATTTTCATCCGGAACTTTCACATTGATGGCATAATCTATTTTTTGTCCCATGTTTTCCAGAGCTTTATCAAGAGCTTTTGCCTGTGGAATCGTTCTCGGAAAGCCATCAAGCACATAACCATTTACACAATCATCCTGATTGACACGGTCAACTACCAAATCAACCACCAAGTCATCCGGCACCAAGCAGCCCTGATCCATGTATGTCTTTGCCTTTTTCCCCAATTCCGTTCCATTTTTAATATTTGCACGGAAGATATCACCTGTTGAAATATGCGGAATAGAATATTTTTCAGCAATTTTGATTGCCTGCGTACCCTTGCCTGCACCAGGTGCTCCCAACATAATAATCTTCATATGAGTCCCTCCCATATAGCACATTAACTCGCTCAATTTCCAATACCATGAGCCTGGAATCCGAGCGAGCTAATCCACTTTAATTTATTTTCCGCTATTCAAAAATCCTTTGTAATTACGTACAAGCATTTTTGATTCGATTTGTTGGATGGTTTCCAAAACAACACCTACAACAATGATAAGTGATGTTCCACCAAATGAAACGCGTGCTCCAAGCCATCCGTTAAACAGGAATGGGATGAATTGTACAATTACCAGTCCAACAGCGCCTACGAAAATAATGTATTTCAAAATTTTTGTCAAGTAGTCCACAGTTGGTTTTCCAGGACGAATACCCGGGATGAAACCACCGTTTTTCTTCAAGTTGTTTCCAACTTCCATCGGATTAAATGTGATTGATGTATAGAAGTATGCAAACGCAATGGTTAAAAGGATATAAAGAATTAATCCCCATGTGTATTGCAGTTCTTTCGGATTACACCAGTTATTTGAATCCAATCCCTTTAAAATAGCGCCTCCGATACCCTTTACTTCTGTCTTATTCAGAAATGAAGCAATGATAACCGGGAACTGCATCAATGATGATGCGAAAATAACCGGAACTACACCGGCTGTATTCACTTTCAACGGAATGTGTGTTGACTGACCGCCGACATTCTTTCTTCCTTGTACTTTTTGTGAATACTGAACAGCAATTCTTCTTTCTCCATCCTGTAACAAAATTACAAAGACGACTACGAAAAAAATGATTGCAAGAATGATTGCTGCCGCAACTACTTCTTTCCACCAAACCTTGCCTTGCATAAACTGAGCATACAAAGACATAAAGTCCTGTGGAATACGTGAAAGAATATTAATCAAAAGGATAATGGAAATACCGTTTCCGATTCCTCTTTCTGTAATTCTTTCACCTGCCCACATTAAGAAGGCAGAACCTGCTGTCATCGAAAGTACTACGATAGCAACATTTACAAAATTGTATTTTTCAAGTAAACCTTGATTTCCAAAAGCAACTGTCATAGCAATAGCTTGGATTAATGCAAGAACGACGGTTACATAACGTGTAATCTGGTTTATTTTCTTTCTACCTGTTTCACCATCTTTTTGCATTTCTTCCAATTTTGGAATTGCAATCGCAAGAAGCTGAATAATGATAGAAGCTGTAATGTACGGTGAAATACTCAAAGCAAACACTGACATCTGTTCCAGCGAGCCTCCCGTGAAAGCATTAAAAAAGTTAAATGCTGTTCCGGACTGCGCGAAGAACGATTGCATATAAGTTGGGTTTACTCCCGGTATTGGGAGTAAAGAACCAAACCTGATTATAATTAGCATTAAAAATGTATAACCGATTCTTTTTCGAATATCTTCCACTTTAAATGCTTTTACAAATGTCTTTAGCATTAGATCACCTCGGCTTTTCCACCAAGAGCTTCAATCTTTGCAGCTGCACTTGCACTAAATGCATTTGCCTTGACCGTAAGTTTCTTAGTTAATTCTCCATTTCCAAGAACCTTAACTCCGTCTCTAGGATTTTTAACAATACCAGCTTCCACCAAAGTTTCTACTGAAACAACCGCATCATTTTCAAATGCTTCTAAAGCACTTAAATTAATAGCGACGATTTCTTTTGTATTTCTGTTAGTGAAACCTCTTTTTGGTATTCTTCTATATAATGGCATTTGACCACCTTCAAAGCCTGGTCTTGTTGCTCCTGAACGAGCTTTTTGACCTTTATGTCCTTTACCGGCTGTCTTACCATTTCCAGAACCGTGTCCACGGCCTCTTCTGAAATTATCACTTTGTTTTGAACCCTCAGCAGGTCTTAAATTTGATAAGTCCATTGTGACACCTCCTTATCTTAATATTAAGCTTCTTCTACTTTTACTAAATGTTTAACTTGGTTTACCATACCTCTTGTTGCAGCATTATCAGGTAAAATAACTGATTTGTTCAATTTCTTAAGACCTAAAGCTTCAACTGTTTTTACGTGTTTCGGTACAGCACCGATTGTAGATTTTACTAATGTAACTTTTAAATTTGCCATTTTCAATCTCCTCCTTAGCCTAAGATTTCTTCCACAGATTTACCGCGAAGCTTAGCTACTTCTTCTGGAGTTTTAATCTGACTTAATCCATTTACTGTTGCAAGTACAACGTTTTGTTTGTTGTTTGAACCCAAAGATTTTGTACGGATATTCTTGATGCCTGCAAGTTCAATTACTGCACGTGCCGGTCCGCCGGCGATAACTCCGGTACC
>CAZRZV010000115.1:0-4021 GCA_964604665.1 uncultured Faecalimonas sp.
ACAGACTTAAATCTAGTATGGGTATATGAACTGGAATTTACTTTGTCTTTCTAGTTACAATAAATAATTACAAATAAGTGGTTGACGAATGGGAAAATTATGATATAATAATCCATAGTGCAACAAAAAATACCCGAACAGTCGTATGATGCACAATATAGGGCTGGAGGGGAGGTTAGGTGTGAGACTATGTCAAATGTAATCGTGAAAGAAAACGAAACGTTAGATAGTGCTTTACGCAGATTCAAAAGAAACTGTGCAAAAGCAGGTATTCAACAAGAAATTCGTAAGAGAGAACATTACGAAAAGCCAAGCGTAAGACGTAAAAAGAAATCTGAAGCTGCTAGAAAACGTAAGTTCAACTAATATGTGCAAGCTAAAAGGAGTGTTTGTTTTAACACTCCTTTTTTGTTTGATATAGAAAACAAGTGTGTGAAATGGTTGTAATTATTTCTAAAAAAATATATAATACATTAAAGTGTGTTAAAACAGGAGCTGAAATATGATGGTTTGGATGTGTGTGTTAATAGGAATTGCAGCATTGGTTGTGATAGAGTGTTTGAGGGAGACTCATACATTTCGGATAACGTCTTATCAGGTTCAGTCATCAAAATTAAATGGCACAAAGAAACGTAAAATCATATTGCTCAGTGATCTTCATAATTGTAGTTATGGTGTGAATAATGAAAAACTGCTTCGTGCAATTCAAAAAGAAGAACCGGATTTGATTTTAATAGCAGGGGATATGCTGGTGGGAAGCAAGAAAAAGAGCCCTAAGGTGGCGGAAGATTTTGTGACACAATTGCCCCAAATATGCAACACATACTATGCAAATGGAAACCATGAGCACCGTTTAAAGGATAAAGAAGAGAAACCGGGAACCAGTTACAAGGCATACAAAGAAAAACTTGTAAACGCAGGAGTGCACTATCTGGAAAACGAAAAGGTAACTTTCGTTTGGGAAGGGCGGCAGGTGACTGTCACCGGGTTAGAAATTCCAAGAGATACCTATACGAAGTTTAAAAAGTTACAACTTCCAAAGGATTGTCTGACAGAACTTGTAGGACATGCAAAAGCCGATGATTACGAGATTTTAATTGCGCATAACCCCGCTTTTATGGATGAATATTTGAAATGGGGAGCCGATTTGATTGTATCCGGACATTTACATGGCGGAATCGTAAGGATTCCATTTTGGAGGGGAATTATCACGCCTCAAGGGGACTTGTTTCCAAAGTATTCCGGAGAGATGACCAAAGTGGGAAATCAGACAGTGGTTGTCAGCAAAGGAATTGGCATGCACACGATAAAATTAAGATTTTTAAACCCGGCGGAAGTAGTAGTGCTTCATGTTGGAGGTTTGGAGGAATAAGATGGCTATATCTGTAAAGTTAGAGGCGTTTGAGGGGCCGCTGGATTTGCTCTTGCACTTGATTGATAAGAATAAAGTAGATATTTATGATATTCCCATTGTGGAGATTACCAATCAATATATGGAATACATTCGTGAGATGCAGAAAAAAGATTTGAATATTATGAGCGAGTTTCTGCTGATGGCGGCAACATTGCTTGACATCAAGTGCCGCATGTTACTTCCGGTAGAAGTGAATGAAGACGGCGAGGAAGAAGACCCGCGTCAGGAGTTGGTAGAACAGCTCCTGCAATATAAGATGTACAAATATATGTCTTATGAGCTTCGCGACCGTCAAATTGACGGCGAAAAGCTGATGTTTAAAGGAGAAACCCTGCCGGAAGAAGTCAAGGCTTATCAGGAACCGGTAGATTTGGATGCGCTTTTGGATGGCATGACACTTGCAAGGTTAAATGAAGTGTTTCAGGACATTATGAAAAAGCAAAATTACAAAATCGACCCTATCAGAAGTAAATACGGTAAAATCGAAAAAGAAGAGATTACCGTGGAAGAAAAGATGGAATTTCTGGATGATTATATTACCAAGCATAAAAAGTTCAGTTTTAAAGGATTGCTAAAAAAGCAAAAGACAAAGATGCAGACTGTTGTCACGTTTTTGGCAATTTTGGAATTCATGAAGATGGGAAAGATTTCCGTTGTACAGGAAAATGCATTTGACGATATTACAATTACGTCGATGGTATAAGAGAGGTTAATATGAGCGCAAAAGAGATGGAAGCAATTATAGAGGCAATATTATTTACTATGGGAGAGTCCGTAGAAGCAAGCCGTATCGCAAAGGTAATTGGGCAGGATACGGAAACTACAAAAAAACTGATACACAATCTCATGGACAGATATGAAGAGGAAGACAGGGGAATACATATTATCGAATTGGAAGATTCTTATCAGATGTGTACAAAGAAGGAAATGTATGAATATCTGATTCAAATTGCAAAACAGCCGAAACGATATGTTCTCACAGATGTTGTTATGGAGACGCTGTCTATCATTGCATATAAGCAGCCAATTACAAAGATTGAGATTGAGCGTATCCGCGGCGTAAAATCAGACCACGCAGTGAACAAACTGATTGAGTACAATTTAGTTACGGAAGTAGGGCGTATGGACACACCGGGACGACCGATTCTGTTTGGGACGACTGAAGAGTTTCTAAGACGATTCAGTGTACAGTCGGTAGATGAACTTCCCGGAATTACCACAGAAAAAGTGGAAGATTTTAAGCAGGAAGCGGAAGATGAGATTCAATTAAAATTGAATTTGTAGATGAAGTAGCGATAATAAAACTTAGTTTCACCACATAGACTAGTAACAACGCAATCTATGTGGTGATTTTTTATGAAAAAATGGCTCATAATAGTACTGGCACTGACCATGTGTATACCTGTGCAGGCAAAAGAAGAACCGAAAGATTTATACGCCCAATCGGCTGTCCTGATGGATGCAGAGAGTGGGCGTGTTTTATTTGAGAAAAACGGAACGGATGTAAAAGCAATGGCAAGTACAACGAAAATTATGACTTGCATTCTTGCCTTGGAACATAGCGATTCTGATACGACGGCTCAATTTTCTGAGCGGGCGCAAAAGCAACCAAAAGTACATTTAAGTGCAAAAGTGGGAGAAGAGTTTTATGTAAAGGATTTATTGTATTCCCTGATGTTGGAGTCGCATAACGACACAGCAGTTGCCGTCGCGGAAGCAGTGTCCGGGAGCGTAGAGGAATTTGCAGATTTGATGAATGCAAAAGCCAAAGAAATCGGATGTACAGATACATATTTTATCACGCCGAACGGCTTGGACGCATCAGATGAAAAAGGTGTTCACTCGACAACGGCAGTCGATTTGGCAAAAATCATGAGCTATTGTATCTTGAAGTCTCCTAAAAAAGAGGAGTTTTTAAAAATAACGCAGACACCCAATTATAGCTTTTCTAATTTAGCGGGAAACAGAAGTTATTCTTGTGCGAATCACAATGCATTCCTGTCGATGATGGGAGAAGCGATTTCAGGAAAAACCGGATTTACGGCAGATGCAGGGTATTGTTACGTGGGAGCAGTGCAAAGTGAGGGCAGAACCTACGTGGTGGCACTTCTTGCATGTGGCTGGCCAAACAATAAAAATTATAAGTGGAAAGATATGAAGAAACTGGCAGAATATGGGCTTGAGAATTACAACTATCAGGAGTTAGACGCATTTCCGAAAACAGATTTCATTACGGTGAATCATGGAATTCCAAGTTCGGGGAATTTGTTTGCGGAAGCACTGGTGGAAACTAAAGTTGATGGTAAGCCTGATAAGAAAGTCTTGTTGCATCGGGAGGAACGGATTGATTTAAATTTTGTGCAGGCAGAAGAGTTAGATGCACCTGTAAAGAAAGGTCAAATAGTAGGAGAAGTGACTTATTCCCTAAACGGGGAAATCATTGCGACATATCCGATAGTAACCGTCAATGCGATAAAGGAGAAGAACTTTGCATGGAATATGGAAAAAGTGTGGGAGATGTTTTTAAGGTGCAAGTGATGTTTGTGTGAGTGTGTAAGGATTCAAATAAAGATTTACTTTTGTAAATAAAAATGTTACTATAAAGAT
>CAZRZV010000116.1:0-1621 GCA_964604665.1 uncultured Faecalimonas sp.
GTCCGGTACCGGGATATGACAGACATTTTGCAATCACGGAACATTTCGGAATTGAGATGATTAATGTACCAATGACAGAGGAAGGCCCGGATATGGACATGGTGGAAGAATTGGTTAGCACAGACGAATCAATTAAGGGTATCTGGTGTGTGCCTAAGTATTCAAATCCACAGGGTATCACTTATTCTGATAGAACGGTACAGAGATTTGCAAGATTAAAACCGGCGGCAAAAGACTTCCGTATTTACTGGGATAATGCATATACCATTCATCATTTATATGAAGATAAACAGGATTATCTGATTGAAATTTTAATGGAATGTAAGAAGGAAGGTAATCCGGATATGGTTTACAAATTCTGTTCTACTTCTAAAATCAGTTTCCCGGGTTCAGGTGTGGCGGCTATTGCGGCGTCTACAGCGAACTTAAAGGCGATTCGTGAACAGATGGCAATTCAGACCATCGGGCATGATAAAGTAAATCAATTGCGCCATGCGCGTTTCTATGGGGATATTCATGGCATGGTAAATCATATGAAAAAGCATGCGGATATCTTGAGACCGAAGTTTGAGGCAGTGACAGATATCTTGGAAAAGGAACTTGGCGGATTGGAAATCGGAAGCTGGTTGAAACCACGCGGCGGATATTTTATATCTTTTGACGCTTTGGAAGGCTGTGCAAAAGCAATTGTCGCAAAAGCAAAAGAAGCAGGTGTCATTATGACTGCGGCAGGTGCAACTTTCCCATATGGAAAGGATCCGAAAGACAGCAATATCCGTATTGCACCATCTTTCCCTACATTGGATGAACTGATTCAGGCGGCAGAAATTTTTGTGCTGAGTGTAAAATTGGTTAGTATAGATAAAATTTTGGCAGAAAAAACAGCATAGTCAAAGGAGTAACAAATGGGTAAAGTTAGAACAAGATTTGCACCAAGTCCAACAGGCAGAATGCATGTGGGAAACTTAAGAACAGCGTTATATGCATACTTGATTGCAAAACATGAAAACGGAGATTTTTTACTTCGTATTGAGGATACCGATCAAGAACGTTATGTGGAAGGCGCAGTAGATATTATTTATCGTACTTTGGAAAAAACAGGTTTGATTCATGATGAAGGACCGGATAAAGATGGCGGAGTAGGTCCGTATGTACAGAGCGAGAGACAGGCAACCGGTCTGTATTTAAAATATGCGAAACAATTGATTGAACAGGGAAATGCATATTATTGTTTCTGTGACAAAGAAAGATTATCCTCATTAAAGAGCGAGGTCAAAGAGGGCGGAGAAGAAATCGTAGTATACGATAAGCACTGTCTGTATCTCAGCAAAGAAGAAATTGAGGCAAATCTGGCAGCAGGAAAACCGTATGTCATTCGTATCAACATGCCGACAGAAGGAACCACAACTTTCCATGATGATATTTATGGTGATATTACAGTCCCGAATGAAGAACTGGATGACATGATTTTGATTAAATCAGACGGATATCCGACCTATAATTTTGCAAACGTAGTAGATGACCATTTACAGGGGATTACACATGTTGTGCGCGGAAATGAGTATTTGTCATCTGCTCCGAAATACAATCAGTTATATCAGGCATTCGGATGGGAAGTTCC
>CAZRZV010000116.1:1631-3932 GCA_964604665.1 uncultured Faecalimonas sp.
CACATAAGAAACTTAGTAAACGCAGCGGGCATTCTTCTTATGAAGATTTAATTGAACAGGGTTATTTGACAGAAGCAGTGGTAAACTACGTGGCACTTCTCGGATGGAGCCCGTCTGACAATAGAGAAATTTTTTCGCTGGAAGAATTGGTGGAAGCATTTGATTACCGTCATATGAGTAAGTCACCGGCGGTCTTTGATACCACGAAATTGAAATGGATGAATGGAGAATATTTGAAAGCCATGGATGATGACAGATTCTATGAGCTGGCAAAGCCATATATCCAAAAAGTCATTACAAAAGATTATGATTTGAAGAAAATTGCGAAACTTGTTAAAACGAGAATCGAAATCTTTCCGGATATTGCGGAACAGATTGATTTCTTTGAAGAATTGCCGGAATATGACACTGCAATGTATACGCATAAAAAGATGAAAACGAATGAAGAGACATCTTTGGAAGTATTAAAAGAAATGCTCCCTCTTTTCGAAGCTCATGATGATTATACAAATGACGCTTTGTACGGAGTGTTGAAAGGATATGTAGAACAAAAAGGATGCAAAAACGGTTATGCAATGTGGCCTGTAAGAACTGCCGTATCCGGAAAACAGAATACTCCGGGTGGGGCAACTGAGATTATGGAAATCTTAGGCAAAGAAGAATCACTTGCGCGTATTCGCAAGGGAATTGAATTACTTAGCAAATAGCAGTTTGAGGACGGATAGAAATCCGTCCTCGTTTTATCAGAAGAAGGGGTAATGTATGAGTTTCAATCAGGCTCAACTTCAAGCTATTGCCCATAAAAAGGGAACTTGTATGGTTCTTGCCGGTCCCGGTTCAGGGAAAACTACCGTAATCACGAAAAGAATAGAATATTTGATTCAAAAGTACAAGGTGAAACCGGAGAAAATTCTGGTGATTACTTTTTCAAAGGCTGCGGCAAAGGAGATGCGTGAGCGTTTCCATGCACTGCATTCGGATATGTATGCACCTGTGACTTTCGGTACTTTTCATGGGATTTATTATGGGATTCTGAAATGGGCATACAAATTAAATGCAGACAATATTCTCTCGGAAGAAGAGAAATCTCAACTTCTATATCGAATTGTGGAACGGTTGGAAGCGGACATGGACGACGAGAAAGAGTTTGTTCAGGATTTGGCATCTGAGATTTCAAATGTCAAGAGTAATCGGATTACGCTGACGGAATATCAGGCTGTCAGCTGTGATGATGTTATTTTCAGACAGGCATACAGACAATATGAAAATGAAAGGAAACGCCGTCGGAAAATAGATTTTGACGATATGTTGGTCTTGACTTATCAGTTGTTTGCTGCGCGGCCGGATATTTTGAAGTTATGGCAGAAGAAGTATCAATATATTTTAATCGATGAATTTCAGGATATCAATCAGGTGCAGTATGATGTGATTCGTATGCTTGCTGCACCGGAGAATCATTTGTTTATCGTGGGAGATGATGACCAATCCATTTATCGTTTTCGTGGGGCGAGACCGGAGATTATGCTTGATTTTCCGGAAGATTATCCGGAGACAAAGCAGATTGTGTTGAATGTAAATTACAGGTCTACAAAAGCAATCGTAAACGGAGCGGCAAAAGTCATCCGGCAGAATCAGAATCGTTATGAAAAACAGATTATTACGCTCAATGAACAAGGCGATAATATACATATTCAGGAAGTAAAGCATCCAATAGAAGAAAGCAAATATGTGATTGGAGAAATACAAAAATTAGTGCAGAAAGGCGTTGCACCGGCAGATATCGCTGTTTTATTCAGGACGAATACGCAGGCGAGAACGTTGGTGGAGACTTTCATGGAACACAATATGTCATTTCAAATGAAGGAACATCTGCCGAATCTATATGAACATTTTATTGCAAAAGATTTGATTGCCTATATGAGGATGGCGTCGGGAGACTGTTCACGAAACACATTTCTGAAAATCATGAATCGTCCGAATCGCTATATTGGGCGCGATAGTGTAGAACACGGAGAAGTTTCATTTGAGAATCTGCGGAATTTCTATGAGGAAAAAGAATGGATGCTGGACCGCATCGACCGGTTGGAAGTGGATTTGCGGATTATCGGAAGAATGGCGCCTTATGGAGCAATCCAATATATTCGCAAGCATATCGGATATGATGAATTTTTGGTGGAATATGCTTATAAACGCAGGATGAAAATGGGGGACTTGCAGGATATTCTCAGTGAGATAGAAGAACATGCAAAAGCCTTTAAAACGATAGAAGAATGGTTTGAACATATTGAAACATACACAAAG
>CAZRZV010000117.1:0-3894 GCA_964604665.1 uncultured Faecalimonas sp.
AATCTCTGATGACTTCTTCGTCTGTTACTTGGGCAATCAGTCCTCTTGCCTGCAATTCTTCATAAATTCCCATTTTTTCTTCCTCTTTTCTTACAAAATAAAAACCCCGTCCTTCTATAAAGGACGAGGTCAAACCCGTGTTACCACCTTTGTTCGCATGCAACTTGCATCACATGCCTCCGTAAGTATCATAAAATACTTTGATACGATAACGTATATCACTCCGTTGCAGCCTACTGAGAATCCTGTTCGGTGCAAAGCTCCAAGATGTATTCACAACTGTTCTCCCTCTGCGCCTCTCATCAGCCGGCTGCTTTCTGTCAGGTGTTTTCAGTTGCTACTTTTTCTCTTCATCGCCTTCTCATTTTCTAACGCAATATTACCTTAGGAAACAGAATTTGTCAAGTCATATTCTCTCCCCATTTAGGATAACTTCTACCAGATTCAAATCTTTGTCCAGTAAAACTACATTTCCGGCTTTTCCTTCCGTGATAGAACCATACTTGTCGTACAATCCTACACTCTTTGCCGCATTCATAGTGGCGCATGCCACGGCACTTTCCAATGGAATATGCATCTCTTTCACCGCTGTGCGAATGCAATCCATGAGGTTTGTACAGGAACCTGCAATCGCCCCGTCAGACACTAATGTTGCAAGTTTTCCTACTACCTTTACAGCCTGTCCGCCTAACGTGTATTCTCCATCGTCAATTCCTGTCGCTCTCATGCTGTCACTAATCATGACAATACGGTCATCGCCAAACATTTCAAATGTGGCACGTACTGTCGCAGGATGAATATGAATTCCGTCACAAATGAGTTCTACGTGTACATGTTCACTATCTCTTGCAGCGCCAATCACACCCGGGTCTCTGTGCATAAATGCAGGCATAGCATTATACAAATGCGTTGCATGGCACGCCCCAAGGTCGTATCCTTCCTTCGCAGTATCATAATCTGCCATGGTATGAGCAAATGAAACATTCACTTCATCTTTTACCGCCCGGATAAATTCCATCGCGCCCTCTTCCTCCGGAGCGATATCACATAACTTAATCAATCCGCCGGATGCTTCTTGCAATCTCCTGAACATATCCACATCAGGTTTTCTGATATGCTCTGCTGCCTGAGCGCCTTTCTTCGCCGCGCTGATAAAAGGACCTTCCATATTGATACCTGCAAGGACTGCCCCTTTTTCGCTCTTATATGCCCCTGCATTCTTCATAATTGACATCAATTCTTCTTCAGATAATGTCATCGTAGCAGGAACAATGGTTGTAATCCCTTGGCTTACTTCATACTGTGCAATCGTTTGAATTGCTTCCGGCGTCCCATCGCAAAAATCTGTGCCCATACAACCGTGAAAATGCACATCTACTAAACCGGGAATTGCATAACAACCTTTAGCATCAATCACAATATCATCTGTACTCGCATTTGAAAATGCACCATTTTCAATAAAAATGGTGCGTTCTTCAAACTGTTTATTTTCATTATAAACCAGTGCATTTTTAATAATCATAACATTTTCCTATTCTGCAATTTCTGAATAAGCGTCGGCATCACAGACAACTGTTACGTCCGGATGGAACTGTAAGATAGAACCCGGAACCCGTGGTGTTACAGGGCCTGTGAATGTATCTTTCACTATTTTTGCTTTATCTTTTCCGCTTACTACTACTAAGATTTTCTTTGCTTTCATAATCGTTCCGATACCCATTGAGTATGCTTGTTTCGGAACATCATCAGCTGATGCAAAGAAACGTTTATTAGCTTCGATTGTACTTGGTGTCAAATCTACACAGTGTGTTGTTTTATCAAATGCATCCGCAGGTTCATTGAAACCAATATGTCCGTTATGTCCGAGACCCAATAATTGCAAATCAACTCCGCCTACTTCTGCGATTAATTTTTCATAATTGGAACATTCTAATTCCGCATCTTCCACCATACCATTTGGTACGTGAGTTCTCGCTTTATCGATATTAACGTGATTAAAAAGATTATCATTCATGAAATAGTAATAGCTCTGGTCATTTGTTCTTGGAAGGTTTCTATACTCATCTAAGTTCACAGATGTGATATCAGAAAAATCGATATCCCCGTTTTCATACTTCTTCACTAATTCTTTGTATGTTCCGATTGGTGAAGAACCCGTAGCCAAGCCTAATACGCTGTTTGGTTTCAATGTAATCTGTGCTGCGATGATGTTAGCCGCTACTTTACTCATTTCATCATAGTTTGCTGTCTTAATAATTTTCATTTTAATTCACTCCTCTTTTTTGAATTTAAATGCATCACACAAATTATAATATTCCTTTTTTTTATATATCGCAATAAAAATTTTTATTTTTTACCGCTAATCACAAATAGAGTTGCATAAAAAAAGAGTTCCCCTCTCGCGGAACTCTCTTTAAATATTTCCTATACAAGTTCAAGAAGAACTTCCATAGCAGCGTCACCTTTACGTAAACCGATTTTTACGATTCTTGTGTAACCACCGTTACGGTTTTCATATTTAGGAGCGATTTCTGTGAATAATTTTTCTACTAAATCAACTTCTTTTGCCTGTCTCTTCTTGCCATCTTTTACTTCAACTACCGGATAAAGAACTTTTAACATTTCTCTTCTTGCATGTAATCTGGATGGTTTGTCCTTTTTAATTTTCTTTTCAACTTCATCATATACAGTAACTTTCTTACCATCTACAACTTCTTTTACTCTTTTACCATCTTTGTCTTTACGTGCAACTTTCGCTGTTACAGTAACTTCTTCGTAGTTGTCTCTTTCTTTTACTGCTAATGCAATAAGACCTTCAGCAATTTTTCTGACTTCTTTTGCTTTTGCTTCTGTTGTAACAATTTTACCATTGTTAAGCAATGCTGTTACTTGGTTTCTAAGTAACGCTTTTCTTTGGCTTGATGTTCTGCCAAGTTTTCTATATTTTGCCATTTTTCTTTTCCTCCATTTACACGTGGTTATGCTTCTTCGGGCTTACTAGCCATGTGCTCCTGCCGCACACTTCGGGTTTATCTGCAGGACTCCTGTTATTTCTCCTTCTTGAACATTAGCAGTTCAAGAAGTATCGCTCGCCCTTCGAACGAGCTTTACTCTTCACCCTGGCTGAGTTCGAGTCCAAGTTCTTTCAATTTTGCTAAAACTTCTTCTAATGATTTGCGTCCGAGATTGCGAACTTTCATCATATCTTCGGAAGTTCTGTTTGTTAATTCTTCAACTGTATTGATACCGGCTCTCTTTAAACAGTTGTATGAACGAACAGAAAGTTCCAGTTCGTCAATGCTCATTTCCAATACTTTATCGATTTCGTTGTCTACAGGTTCAATCATAACTTCTGCACCAATCGCAAGATCTGATAAATCGATAAATAATTTTAAATGTTCATTCAGTACTTTTGCTGCTAAACTAACTGCTTCGTCCGGAGCTAATGTACCATTTGTGTACACATCAAGTGTCAATTTATCGAAGTCTGTAATTTGACCTACACGTGTATTTTCCACTGTAAGATTTACACGTTCAACAGGTGTGTAGATAGAATCAATCGGGATTACACCAATCGGCAAATCATCCGTTTTGTTCTTTTCTGCACTTACATAACCTCTACCCTTTGTGATAGTAAGTTCCATGTATAATTTGCTGTCAGCTCCTCCATTAAGAGTTGCTATAACAGTCTCAGGGTTCATGATTTCGATGTCTGAATCCACTTGGATATCAGCCGCAGTCACAACACCTTCCCCTTCGAATTCAATGTATGCTTTCTTAGGTTCGTCAGTCTCTGAACTGTTCTTGATAGCCAATGATTTCAAATTCATCACAATCTCAGTCACATCTTCTTTTACACCTGGGATTGAACTGAATTCATGTAAAACTCCATCG
>CAZRZV010000118.1:0-3884 GCA_964604665.1 uncultured Faecalimonas sp.
TGAAGAAAAATTTCTTAAAATTAACTCTTGACAAAAGTCACTTCATAACAGGAGGCAGATTATGAATAAGGTGATTTATTTGGACAATGCGGCTACTACAAAGACAGCGCCGGAAGTTGTAGATGCAATGCTTCCGTATTTTACGGAAAATTATGGAAATCCATCCAGCGTTTACAGTTTTGCTTCAAAGAATAAAGAAGCAATTACTGCGCAGCGTGAAGTCATAGCAGATGCACTGGGTGCAAAGGCAGAAGAAATTTATTTTACGGCAGGTGGTTCGGAGTCGGACAACTGGGCGCTCAAAGCTACAGCAGATGCTTATAAGGGAGAAAAAAATCATATTATCACGACGAAAATCGAGCACCATGCAATCCTGCACACATCAGAATATCTGGAAAAAAACGGATTTGAAGTGACATATGTGGATGTGGATGAAGACGGTGTTGTAAAACTAGATGAGTTAAAAGCGGCAATCAGACCGAGTACGATGTTAATTTCCGTGATGTTTGCGAACAATGAAATCGGAACGATTCAGCCGATTAAGGAAATCGGAGAAATTGCAAAAGAACATGGAATCCTGTTTCATACAGATGCGGTTCAGGCATTTGGACAGGTGCCGATTAACGTGGACGAGTGTCATATCGATATGTTAAGTGCGAGCGGACATAAGTTAAACGGACCAAAGGGAATCGGGTTCTTATACATTCGCAAGGGCGTAAAAATCTGTTCCTTTATACATGGCGGGGCGCAGGAAAGAAAGCGCCGTGCGGGAACAGAAAATGTGCCGGGAATTATCGGTTTCGGAACAGCAGTTGCACGTGCCGTGCGAACCATGGAAGCGCGTATGACACAAGAGACAACGCTTCGCAATTACCTGATTAAGCGTATCAGGGAAGAAATACCATATTGCAGATTGAACGGTCATGAAACGAAACGTCTTCCAAACAATGTGAATTTCAGTTTTCAGTTTATCGAAGGGGAATCACTTCTCATTATGCTTGATATGAAAGGAATTTGTGCATCCAGTGGTTCGGCATGTACATCGGGGGCATTGGACCCGTCACATGTGCTGATGGCGATTGGATTGCCACACGAGATTGCGCACGGTTCACTTCGTTTGACACTGAGTGAAGAGACGACCAAAGAAGAAATTGATTATGTAGTAGAAGCTTTGAAAGAGATTGTCACAAATCTTCGAAACATGTCACCATTATACGAAGATTTTGTAAAGAAAAATCAGAAATAAGGAGAAGAGTTATGTATACAGAAAAAGTAATGGACCATTTTCAAAATCCGAGAAACGTAGGGGAAATTGAAAATGCAAGCGGAGTGGGAACAGTTGGAAATGCAAAATGCGGAGATATCATGAGAATTTATCTTGATATCGACGAAAATCAGATTATCCGGGATGTAAAATTCAAGACATTTGGTTGTGGTGCGGCTGTGGCAACCAGCAGCATGGCTACAGAATTGGTAAAAGGTAAATCCATTTATGAGGCATTAAAAGTAACTAACAAAGCAGTGATGGAGGCTTTAGACGGACTTCCGCCGGTCAAAGTACACTGTTCGCTTTTGGCAGAAGAAGCAATTCATGCGGCACTCTGGGACTATGCCGAAAAGCATGATATCAAAATCGAAGGGTTAAAGAAACCAAAGTCAGACATCCACGAAGATGACGAAGAAGAGGAAGAAGAATATTAAACTTAGGAGAATTCCATGGGAAAAGAAACAGTAGTTGTGGGAATGTCCGGCGGTGTTGATTCTTCGGTGGCGGCTTATCTTTTGAAAGAACAGGGATACAATGTTATCGGTGTGACGATGCAGATTTGGCAGGAAGAAGAAAGCGGATGCTGCGGACTCAGCGCCATAGAAGATGCAAGACGTGTGGCACATGATTTGGATATTCCATACTATGTCATGAATTTTAGAAATGAATTCAAGGAAAATGTAGTAAATTATTTTATTGATGAATATTTGCACGGAAGAACTCCGAATCCCTGTATCGCATGTAACCGATATGTGAAATGGGAATCCCTTTTGAAAAGAAGCAGGGAAATCGGTGCGGATTATATTGCAACCGGACACTATGCAAGAATAGAAAAACTGCCAAACGGACGTTACAGTATCAAGTGTTCTGTGGGGAAGGCAAAGGATCAGACATATGCCCTTTACAATCTGACCCAGGAGCAGTTGTCGCATACGCTTATGCCTGTGGGAGAGTTCACAAAGGATGAGATTCGAAAAATAGCAGAAAAGATTCATCTTCGGGTTGCAAACAAACCGGACAGTCAGGATATCTGTTTTGTCCCGGATGGGGATTACGCAGGATTTATTGAAAAGAGTCTGGATACTACGCTTCCGACAGGAAATTTCGTGACGGTGGATGGAAAGGCTCTCGGACCACATAAGGGGATTACCCATTATACTGTGGGACAGAGAAAGGGACTTGGACTTGCACTTGGTTATCCCGCCTTTGTAATTGAAATCCGACCGGACACAAATGAGGTTGTGATTGGAACAAATGAAGATTCCATGTCACATTATGTCAGAGCGAATCAGTTGAATTTTATGTCTATTCAAGAGCTTGACGGAGAACTTCGTGTATGGGCAAAAATCAGATATAATCACAAGGGAGCATGGTGTACCATAAAAAAGACCGGTGACGATGAAGTGCTTTGCACCTTTGAAGAGGCACAGAGAGCTATCACACCGGGACAGGCAGTCGTATTTTACGACGGTGATTATGTGCTCGGAGGCGGCACAATTATTGCAGAAAAATAAAAGGAGAGAGATAATGCTTGAAGATTTTCATATGCATACCAATTTTTCGGCTGATGCAGATCCGGAGTCTACCCCAAGAAAGATGATTGAGGCGTCCATTGAAAAAGGACTTACCGGGATTTGTATTACAGATCATGAGGATATTGACTATCCGCCACACTTGGTGGAAAATGGGTTTTTGGTTGATTACGACAAGTATTTCTCTGTATTACAACCATTAAAAGAGGAATATAAAGACCGAATCTATGTGGGAATCGGCGTGGAATTTGGATTGCAGCCGTATTTGGCAGAAACCTATCAAACCATTGCAAAGAAATATCCGTTTGATTTTATCATTGGTTCCGTGCATTTGATTGATAAAAAAGATCCGTATTCCGGTGAATATTATATGGATAAGACGGATGAAGAGGGATTTCAACGGGGCTTTGAAGTTATCTTGGAAAATATCAAGGCATATCCGGATTTTGATGTATTAGGACATATTGATTATATGGTGCGCTACGCACACGAAACAGAAAAAAGGTATCGTCCTGCGGATTATCAAGATGTGATTGATGAAATTTTAAAATATTTAATAGATACCGGCAAAGGAATTGAATTCAACACGAGTGGGTTTAAATACGGATTAAGTTTCGGACATCCGCATCCGGATATTTTAAAACGTTATAAGGAACTTGGAGGTGAAATCATCACCATAGGTGCTGACGGTCACAAACCGGAACATATCGCCTATGATTTTCACAGAGTATCTGACATTTTGCGGTCTTGTGGTTTTAAAAACTATACAGAATTTAGAGGAAGGAAGCCAATTTTTCGTCAACTTCCATAAAATGCAAAAAAAGACTTGAATTTCTGCACTAACTTTAGTACAATTTTAACGAATGAGAATTCTTTAACAATCATAAAGAATTTCATTATATATGCTATGAAGCAATAGAGAAAAATTTATCAAATTTAGGAGGAATTTAATCATGGCAGTAAAAGTAGCAATTAATGGCTTTGGACGTATCGGACGTCTCGCATTCAGACAAATGTTTGGAGCAGAAGGATATGAAATCGTTGCAATCAACGACTTAACATCTCCTGAAATGTTAGCTCACTTA
>CAZRZV010000119.1:0-3810 GCA_964604665.1 uncultured Faecalimonas sp.
GAGCAAGACTAAGGATCTTGTGAGCAATGCGCTCGTGTGGGTTCAAGTCCCATCTCCTGCATTTTTTATTCATAAGGCCCATTGGTCAAGCGGTTAAGACGCCGCCCTCTCACGGCGGACTCGGGGGTTCGATTCCCCCATGGGTCATCAGATTATTAAGAGTGCTTAGAAACAAGGTTTCTAGGCACTTTTTGTTGTGTGCATTCACGGCATGGCAATTGGATTGCGTGTTGCTGTTTCTTAGAATAAGATGTATAATCAAATGCAAAGGCAGGAGGTGTTTGTATGACTATTCGAGAACAATTAGAATTACGCGAAAAAGAGTATTTAAGTCCATATGCAACACATAGCAGGGATTCTCTCGGAAGAAAAGAAAAAGAGGAAGAGTGTGACCTTCGTCCGGCATTTCAGCGGGACAGAGACCGCATTTTACACAGTAAGTCTTTCAGAAGATTGAAACAAAAGACGCAAGTGTTTTTGCTTCCGGAAGGAGACCACTATAGAACTCGTATGACTCATACGTTAGAGGTGTCTCAAAATGCAAGAACCATTGCAAAAGCATTGAGATTAAACGAAGATTTGGTAGAAGCGATTAGTCTCGGGCACGATTTAGGACATACTCCATTTGGCCATGCAGGAGAAAGAGCATTGAATGAAGTCTGTCCATCCGGTTTCAGACATAATGAACAGAGTGTGCGTGTGGTTGAATATATTGAAAAAGATGGAAAAGGATTGAATCTCACCAAAGAAGTCATCGACGGAATTTTGACACATCAGACAGCGGGAGAACCGATGACATTGGAAGGTCAGGTGGTTAGACTTTCTGACAAAATAGCTTATGTCAATCATGATATTGATGATGCAATTCGGGGCGGGCTTCTTTCTGAACTTGATTTACCTCCAAAATACAGAAAGATTCTCGGAGAATCTACGAAAGACCGTTTAAACAGAATTACCCATGATGTTATTACAAACAGTATGGATAAACCGATGGTACAGATGTCAGAAGAGGTTGCGGAAGCTATGACAGGAATTCGTAATTTCATGTTTGAGAATGTATATCGAAATCCAATTGCCAAACGGGAAGAGAAAAAAGCAGTAGAGCTGGTAAAAGAATTATATGCTTATTATATGGAACATCCTGAATTGGTGCCGGATGAGTTTGCCCGTTTAAGTGTGCTTTATGGCGATTCCAAAGAGCAGATTGTCTGCGATTATATTGCGGGAATGACAGACAACTACGCAGTGAAAGTGTTTCAGGATATTTTTGTTCCGCAATCATGGAGTATTTAGAAAATTTTCAAAAGAATTAAAATTGATAAAGGAAATCAAAAAGTTTTGTCGAATATAAAAGTATAGGTAGAATTTATATAATGGGAAGGAGGATGAGCATGTACTTTTCAGAAGATTTAGTAGAAGAAGTGAGACAGAAGAATGATATTGTTGACGTTATTTCACAGTATGTAAAACTTCAGAAAAAGGGAAGTTCTTATTTTGGACTTTGCCCATTCCATAATGAAAAGTCACCGTCATTCTCCGTGAGCAGGTCAAAACAGATGTATTATTGCTTCGGCTGCGGTGCAGGAGGAAATGTCTTTACCTTCATTATGGAATATGAGAATTATACATTTGTGGAAGCTTTGAAAATGTTAGCCGAGCGGGCAGGTGTGGAACTTCCGGAGATGGAATATTCACAGAAAGAAAAACAGAAAGCGGATTTGAAAGCGACTTTGCTGGAAATCAACAAGGTGGCAGCTAAGTATTTCTATGCGCAACTGAAATCACAGCAAGGGAGTGTGGCACATTCCTATTTGACAAAGCGAGGATTAAGTGAAGAGACAATTACCGCTTTTGGTTTGGGATATTCGAATAAATACAGTGATGACTTATATCGATACTTAAAGACAAA
Organism: uncultured Faecalimonas sp.; assembly: GCA_964604665.1. Classification (GTDB taxonomy): domain Bacteria; phylum Bacillota; class Clostridia; order Lachnospirales; family Lachnospiraceae; genus Faecalimonas. Next base: position 1,910 of record CAZRZV010000119.1, read on the forward strand.
GGGTTATGACGATACACTTCTTGCAAAGGCAGGGCTTATCAGTATTGACGAGAAGAAGGGCGCATATGATAAGTTTTGGAACCGGGTGATGTTTCCGATTAGGGATGTGAATCACCGTGTCATTGGATTTGGCGGGCGTGTCATGGGAGATGCAAAACCTAAGTATTTGAATTCACCGGAAACAGAAGTGTTTGATAAGAGCCGTAATTTATATGGTCTTAACAGAGCGAGAACTTCGCGGAAAAATTACTTCTTGATTTGTGAAGGTTACATGGATGTGATTGCACTTCATCAGGCAGGGTTTACAAATGCCGTTGCCTCGTTGGGAACAGCCCTCACAACGGGACATGCTTCCCTGATAAAACGGTATGTCAATGAAGTCTATTTGACTTATGACAGTGACGAAGCAGGTACCAAGGCGGCATTGAGAGCGATTCCGATTTTGCGCGAAGCGGGAATTTCAGCAAAGGTAATTCGTATGGACCCATATAAGGACCCGGATGAATTTATTAAAAATTTGAGTGCAGATGCCTTTGAAGAGCGGATTAACAAAGCAAGAAACGGTTTTATGTTCTCATTGGAAGTGCTGGAAAAAGAATACGATATGAAATCGCCGGAGGGCAAAACGGAATTTTTCCAAGAAGCGGCGAAACGTTTGAATGAATTTGATGAAGAAATTGAGCGAAATAATTACATAGAAGCAGTGGCAGAAAAGTATGGAGTCGGATTTGAAAATCTGAGAAAACTGGTTGCGAAAGTTGCAATTAAGACAGGTCTTGCGAAACCTGCCGAAAGACCCAGACAGTTCAAAAACGGGGAAAAAGGAAAAGAAGACGGCAATCTTCAGTCACAGAAGATTTTACTTACATGGCTCATTGAAAGTGAAAGTGTGTTTTCGCAAATCAAAAAATATATCACACCGGAAGATTTTACGACAGAGTTGTATCGGACGGTGGCAGAACTTTTGTATGAACAGTATGAATCCGGGACGCCGAATCCTGCAAAAGTGATGAATCATTTTACGGACGAGGAAGAGCATCGGGAAGTCGCTTCTTTGTTCAACACAAGGATTCAAAAACTGGAGACAAAAGAGGAAGAAGAAAAAGCGCTGAAAGAAACGATTATTCGTGTCAAGAATTATAGTCTGGATACGGCGACAAAAGAACTGGAGCCGACTGATATATTAGGTTTACAAAGACTGATGGAGGCCAAGAGAGCCTTGCAGGATTTACAGAAATTGCATATTTCTATTGATTAAGGATAAAATATAAACAAGTTATGAGAGGAGACACTACATGGAAGAACAAGCTATGAAATTTGAGGAGAAGTTGAAAACACTGGTCGCATTGGGCAAAAAGAAGAAAAATGTACTTGAAATCCAGGAAATCAATGATGTTTTCTCAGATATGGAGCTGGAAGCAGAACAAATGGAGAAAGTTTTTGAGTATTTGGAATCTCAAAACGTAGATGTACTTCGTATTACCGGGGATGATACAGACGATGTAGATGATGTAGATGATGTGGAGATTTTATTGACAGAGGAAGACGAAGTCGATATGAAGAAAATCGACCTTTCTGTTCCGGACGGAATCAGTATCGAAGACCCTGTGCGTATGTATTTGAAAGAAATCGGAAAAGTTCCTCTTTTAAGTGCGGACGAGGAAGTAGAATTGGCAAAACGTATGTCAGAAGGTGATGAAGAAGCAAAGAAAAGACTTGCAGAGGCAAACCTGCGTCTGGTTGTAAGTATTGCAAAACGTTATGTAGGACGAGGAATGCTTTTTCTTGATTTGATTCAGGAAGGTAACCTCGGCCTAATTAAAGCGGTAGAAAAATTTGATTACCAAAAAGGGTTTAAATTTAGTACTTATGCAACTTGGTGGATTCGTCAGGCAATTACA
>CAZRZV010000120.1:0-3771 GCA_964604665.1 uncultured Faecalimonas sp.
CTTTTCTTATATGGAGGAGTAGGACTCGGTAAAACTCACTTAATGCATTCCATTGCTCATTTTATATTAGAAAAAGACCCTTCTAAAAAGGTAATGTATGTTACAAGTGAAAAGTTTACTAATGATTTGATTGATGCATTGAAAAATGGTAAGACAAGCAATGATGAACTTGCAATGAATGCTTTTCGTGAAAAATATAGAAATATTGATGTTCTTTTAATAGATGATATACAATTTATTATAGGTAAATCAAGTACACAGGAAGAATTTTTCCATACGTTTAACCACTTACATATGTCCGGAAAACAAATCATTATTTCCAGCGATAGGCCGCCAAAAGATATAGAAACGTTAGAAGCAAGACTTCGTACCCGTTTTGAATGTGGACTGATAGCTGATATTATTTCTCCGGATTATGAAACAAGAATGGCAATTCTTCGGAAAAAAGAAGAATTAGATGGCCTGAAAAAATACAATATTCCTGATGAGGTAATGCAATACATTGCCACAAATGTTAAATCTAACATCAGAGAACTGGAAGGCTCTTTAAATAAATTAATAGCTCTTCATAAATTAAAAAATGAAGAAATTAATATTATGCTGACAGCGGAAGCTCTAAAAGATATTATTTCTCCGAATGAAGACAGGGTTATCACTCCCGAATTTATTATAGATATAGTAGCCGAACATTTTTCCATTACTGTTTCTGATTTAAAAAGTGGAAAACGCAGTTCTGATGTAGCCATTCCAAGACAGATAGCGATGTATCTATGTAGAAGTATGACAGATACTCCTTTAAAAACAATAGGTATTATTCTTGGAGGAAGAGATCATTCTACAGTAAATCATGGTATTCAAAAAATTAAAGATGAAATTAAATTAGATGAATCTTTAGAAAATACAATCGATATCATAAAGAAAAAAATTAACATTATCTAATTTATTTTGTTGATAACTATGTGGATAACCTGTTGATAGAGTGTGGATAATATGTGGAAAACTTTTTTATTTAATTGTTTTTAAAAATTTATCCACATTTTATACAAAATTATAAACAACTTTTCAACACACTTATCCACATCATAAATCCTTTATTTATAGGGCTTTGGACTAGTTATCCACTTATCCACATCCCCTACTACTAATACTACAATTAATTATTTTATATTTACTTATGAAAAAAAACTGAAAGGAGTTATCCACATGAAAATTATATGCACAAAATCTAACTTAGTAAAAGGAGTTAATATTGTTTCAAAAGCAGTACCCTCTAAAACAACAATGCCTATCTTAGAATGTATTTTAATTGATGCTACGACAGACATTATAAAGTTTACAGCTAATGATATGGAACTTGGTATTGAAACAGTTGTAGAAGGTGAAATTGTAGAAAAAGGAATGATTGCCATTGATGCAAGGTTCTTTTCTGAAATCGTTAGAAAACTTCCAGACAATGAAGTTATAATTGAATGTGATTCAAAATTAAATACTACAATTAAGTGTGAAAAAGCGAATTTTAATATTTCTTCGAAATCAGGAGAAGACTTTTCATATCTTCCGTATGTAGAAAAATCAGAAATGATTACATTGTCTCAATTTACTTTAAAAGAACTTATAAGACAAACTATTTTTTCGATTGCAGATAATGACAGTAATAAATTAATGACAGGTGAACTTTTCCAAATTGAAAATAATATGTTAAAAGTTGTTTCTTTGGATGGACATAGAATTTCTATCCGTAAAACAGAGTTGAAAGATTCTTATAGTCCGAGAAAAGTAGTTGTACCGGGAAAAACACTTATTGAAGTAAGTAAGATTCTTTCGGGAGAAGCAGAAAGTGAAGTAAATATAGCATTTACAAATAATCATATTGTATTTGAATTTGATAATACGGTTGTAGTTTCTCGTTTGATTGAAGGAGATTATTTCAAAATTGACCAGATGTTATCAAATGATTATGAGACAAAAGTGAAAATTAATAAAAAAGAATTTTTAAATTCTATTGATAGAGCAACTCTTTTGGTAAAAGAAGGAGATAAGAAGCCTATTATTATTAATATTCTTGATGAAGTAATGGAATTAAGAATTAAATCTCAGATTGGTTCTATGAATGATGAAATTATGATTTCTAAAGAGGGAAGAGATTTATTGATTGGATTTAATCCTAAATTTTTAATAGATGCTCTTCGCGTCATTGATGATGAAGAAGTAACTCTCTATCTCATGAATCCAAAGGCGCCATGTTTCATCAAAGACGAAAAAGAAGACTATATTTATTTGATTTTACCTGTAAACTTTAATGCAGGAGCTTAAAGATAGGGGATAAAAATGTCAGTTATTAAATTAAGGGATGAATATATTAAACTTGGTCAGGCTCTGAAAGCTGCCGGTTTTGTAGAATCCGGAGTGGAAGCAAAAGATGTTATTTTAGACGGACTTGTTTCAGTAAATGGAGAAGTTGATACAAGACGTGGAAGAAAATTGTATGATGGAGACATTGTAGATTTTGAAGGAGAACAAATCAAAATAGAAAAGTAGGCTGATATGATAGTAAAATCTTTGAAATTGAAAAATTTTAGAAATTATGATTTGTTAAATTTAGAGTTTGACCCCAGTACTAATATTTTTTATGGGGATAATGCCCAGGGAAAAACAAATATACTGGAATCTGTCTACATAACAGGAACTACAAAATCACATCGCGGAACAAAAGACCGTGACTTAATAAAATTTGGAGAGGAAGAATCCCACATTGAAACAGTTGTAGAAAAAAAGGGAGTTCCTTTCAAAATAGATATCCATTTGAAAAAGAATAGTCCAAAAGGAATTGCAATTAATAAAATTCCGATAAAAAGGGCAAGTGAATTATTTGGAATCATAAATATTGTTTTCTTTTCGCCGGAAGATTTAAATATTATAAAAAACGGGCCGGGGGAAAGAAGAAGATTTATTGATTTAGAACTTTCACAGCTTGACAGGGTATATTTGAATGATTTATCAAATTATAACCGTATCATCAATCAAAGAAATAAACTTTTGAAAGATGTGTTTGACAGAAAAGATTTGATGGATACTTTGGATATTTGGGACTTGCAATTATTAAATTATGGAAATAAAATAATTAATAGAAGAAATATATTTATTTCTCAATTAAATAAAATTGTTGGAAATATACATGAAAAACTAACCGGCGGAAAAGAAAGATTGCAGCTTTTTTATGAGCCAAGTACCAAAAATGAAAGTTTTGAAAGTGCTCTTCTGAGAAACAGGGAAAGAGACTTTCGTATGAAAAGCACGACCGTGGGTCCGCACAGAGATGATATTTGTTTTATGTGTGGAGATTTGGATATACGCCGGTTTGGTTCACAAGGTCAGCAAAGGACGGCGGCGCTGTCACTGAAGTTGGCAGAGATAGAATTAGTAAAAAAAGAAATAAAAGACACACCAATATTATTATTAGATGACGTTTTGTCTGAACTTGACAAACACAGGCAAAACTATTTATTAGATAGCATTTGCGATGTACAGACTCTAATCACATGTACAGGATTAGACGATTTTGTAAATCATCGTTTTTCTATAAATAAAATTCTACACGTAGAACAAGGACATGTGAGCAGAGAAAATTAGGAGGATTTATATGAGCGCAGAATACGGTGCAGATCAGATTCAGATACTGGAAGGTTTGGAAGCGGTAAGAAAAAGACCGGGTATGTATATTGGCAGTACTTCTTCCAGAGGACTTCATCATTTGGTATATGAAATTGTGGA
>CAZRZV010000121.1:0-3562 GCA_964604665.1 uncultured Faecalimonas sp.
GCCATTGCCTCAACATTAGCATCTATCTGTTCAACCGTGCCAGTACGATTACCTGCTGTAATCTCCCATTGAACACTCTCTTTAGAGTAATATTCCTTAGTCTCCACATTCATATATCCATACAACGAATATGAATAGCCAGCACTTTTCTCTAGGAACACCGGTGTCACTTCTCCTTTGGAAGTTTTCCATCTCATCAGCCTAGGAAACCAGCATAAGCCTTCTTTTATCAATTCTTTGAATGCCTCAAGAAGCTTGCCCAGTTCATTTAATATCCCACGAAATGAATTTCCTGCCTCTATTGTCTTATCCGTTTCAACCTGATTGGCATATTCTTCTATTGTAGGTGCAAATAATCTGAATGACGATACAAATTTCTTGATTCTATCAAGTAATTTCGCCGCATCTTCTGCTTTTTCAATAGCACTTGCCAGCTCTTCATTTACCGATTGAAGTTTTGTCCTCTTTTTGTCAAGTTCCATTGATATCTGTTTTGATTCTCTACTATCCATTTCTGATAGTGACTTAGTAATCCGCCGCATACTTTCCAGATATGAAATATCAGTCTCCAGTTTTTCTTTTTTATCCGTATATTCTTTTTCAACAGCTTTATTTGCCTTAACTGCCCTATCCGATTCTTCCACCTGCTCTTGTAATTGTGTCAAATGCTTTGTCTCCTGAGCTACCTTATACTCTGCAACGGATAAATCGTGATTTCGACCTTTCGACTTTTCTTTTATCTGTTTCCCAAACCAGTCATTCACTTCTTTATTCGCCACCTCTCGAAGCTCATCCTGCAGCACTCGTGATAACACATCTTTAGTGAATACCTTCCGTTTTGACACCTGCTTGCTAAGACCTTTCTTATATCCATCTGCCACAGGCACTCCAACAATATGCATATGCGGACTGTCCTCATCAAGATGAACCACAGCATTTGCTACTACAAACTGTGGCAGCCTCTTTCTAAGCTCGTCCAGTATTATCTGATATGATAATTTCATATATGTTTTCATATCATCAAATTGCCTCCAGAACTCCCTATCACCTATCTGAACGATTATTTCAACTGTCATATCCTGTTCCTTACCTGCCACATGTTCAAAATAATCTTCAATTTTCCGATCTGGTCGTGTCTGCTTTTTATTATATTCTTCTAATGCCTCATCGAATTCTTTATGATATACTGTTTTCACATCATCAATCAGATTTGATGTACCATATATGATGCAAATGTTGTCTTTGCTATAATCTGATGATTTATATTTTCTCAGGTTATGCTTTGCAACAGCTGCAAGCTTAGATTTCGATGTAATGGCACTTTTCTTATTGCTCACATGAGCTGTATATGAAATATTTCCCATTCACATCTCCTTATCTGTACTACCTTTTTATCTGTTAAATCTATCGGAGCAGTGCAGTTATCATCTTGGCTCTGCCATAGATGATAACCCCCTAGCAGTTTTGGCAAGCCATAACTGCAGTGGGCTCTCCGAGGGTTTTATATATTATCCTTACTATTACCAAGAGTTTAATAATCTGTACTTTTTATGATTGCAGACTCTAAACTCTTCCTAGAATTTAGAATCTGCTTTTCCAAACATCCAGATTATTAAACTCTTTACTCGTTCATTACCCAAGTCCAGTTAATTGTTCCATCTTCTGCTTTTTCTTTATCTGATGTTATGCCCAGCTTTTTCTTTGCCGATAGAAGCGTGTTTCTCTTAATGCTCCTTTTTGCAGCTTCCATCATTATTTCATTAGACGGAATCACCTTATTTGTACCAAAGTATTCTTTGATAAAATTCTCCGCAATGTCGAGCTTCTTTTTTCCTCTTCCTTCATTACCGGATAACAACTCATCTATAGTGATATCATATGGTCCTATACATACCATTCCATTATCCTCTGTCATTTCAAATCCTATCGCATCCCCTGCTGGAGCTAATGAAGATTTATCATGTGCCATTATCCTGATATTCGGTTTATCACGGAGCCTTGCCACCAGAAGGACGCTTCTGGCAGTTGCCTGTATATCAATAGAACCAAGTCCTCTGTATGTTGATTTGCTGCCGGATGCCTTATTCATATGACCGATAAGAATAATTGCACAATTATGCTTTTCTGCTATTATTCCAAGATGTTTTAGCACCGGTCTTATTTCATTTGCTCTGTGCATATCAACTGTTGCTCCGATATATGCCTGAATCGGATCAAGAATGATTAACCTTGCCCCAGTCTCGATTATTGCCTGCTCTAGCCTATCATCTGTCATTGATAATTCCTTATCTGTCTCATCAATAACCCGAATCATGGAACAATCTGCTCCTGCCTTTTCTAATCTGGGCTTAATCGTATCTTCAATTCCATCTTCTGCGGTCTGATAAATGATATGAATAGGTTCATATTCTTTATCATCATCACAGGGGAGCGGCAATCCCCTGCTAAGAGCTGCCGCTAATTTGAGAACCAGAGTTGTCTTTCCTTCTCCCGGATCTCCTTCAATTATTGTTATCTTTCCGTATGGTATATGTGGATGCCATAGCCATTCCACCTCTTTTGAAACCACATCCTCCATATGGATAAGTTTCAGTTCAACATTCTGTTTTTCAACCATATTCATCCTCCTTGCTATACTGCTTCTTTGTTAAAATATCCTGTTTCTTCCCAAACTTTTTTATCCGGACAATAATAGCTGAACTCATTTGAGTTCCCTACCTTTATTGCCGTTCCAAATTTGAGTAATCCTTGTTGTATTCCCAGCCTTACATACTGTGCGTCCTTCCCTATTGCACTTGCAATCTCTTTTATTGGTACATTTCTCCCTGTAAAAGCTGGTAAATCACCCTGATAGATAACTTCTGGCATCTCTACCACCTCCTCTTTTATATAGAGCACTTCTTGCTCTGTTATGTTTTGCATTATACAGACCTTTGATTGCTCTGTCAATAGTTTAAAATTTAATGTTGACTATTGACTATTGGTGTGTTACATTTACAATTACAGGAGGTTGAAGCAATGAATACAGGTAAAAAGATTAAATTAATACGAACCTTTCGTGGTTTAACCCAGAAAGAACTAGGCGAAGCTTGTGGAATACATGAAGTTGCAATCCGTAAGTATGAGCTTGGAAAAAATCTTCCTAAGCCTGAACAACTTAGAAAGATTGCAGATGCACTTGGTGTCAATGTTAATTCATTGATGGAATTTGATATCGAGGCTGATGGTGATGTACTACCATTACTATTTGCTATTGATGAAGCATTTGACATTTCTATCAAGGATTTAGACGGAGAGCCCGGCATATTCTTTTCCAATAAGAATCTTGTCCAGTTTCTTAAAGACTGGCAGGCTATGAAAGAATTACTTGATAATGGCAGCCAGACACAGGACAATTACGAAATATGGAAGACTATCCGCCCAAGTGTGACAAAGGTAACCCACGAATAACAATCATTTTATCCGTTTGCTATCAGCTTTCTAGTAAATAGCGAAAGGATGGTGCTTATGAAGTTACCCAACGGATACGGAAGCGTTGTAAAACTTTCCGGCAAAAGAAGAA
>CAZRZV010000122.1:0-3536 GCA_964604665.1 uncultured Faecalimonas sp.
CCACCTAAGAATATCAGATGTTTTTTGCCTTGTCAACATCTTTTCTTAAGTTTTTAATTTTTAAAAAGCGGAGAAAGAGGGATTTGAACCCTCGCGCCGGTTGCCCGACCTACACCCTTAGCAGGGGCGCCTCTTCGGCCTCTTGAGTATTTCTCCGAACTTCTTTAAAAATATACTATTTTACACCGCTTTTTCGCAGTGCAAAAGTTATTATACTAAACGTTTTTTTTATTGTCAACCCGTTTCTTTGAAAATTTTCTTTGAAAAATCAAGGGTTTCTTTTTGCTTCTTTCTTGTATATAATCATCTTATAAACATACAAGAAACGGCAGAAAGGAAGGTTTATACATATGTCCAAAAAAGAGAAGTATCAATTTATTATAAAAGAAGATTCCAAGAAACATCTTCTTTTTTTAGGAAGTAAGGACGACCCATCGGAAATGAATTGGGTCGAAGGACTTCAGAAATGGGGAACGGTCATCTGTCCTGATTCTCTTAAGGTAGAGGTAGAAAGAAGTTTGTTAGAAAACGGAAGGTTGCAGGAACATTATCTATTTACAAATGTTACCCCGTTTCCTGTTTTCTTAAATCAAACGGATATCGGAATCTATACTACTTTTAATGATAATTATGAATCAGCGGCGGAATGTCTGGAAAGGAGATGTCACACACATATTTTTTGTGGAAAGGAAATTTCCTATGTGCAGGCGTTTCGTATGGGTGGAAGACCCCCACACCTGGGACTTCAATTATTAAAAGGAAGTCTTAATGGCTACAGCGTTGAACGAGACGAGGAAAAGCTCAGCGATGACCGAGGTGATTTTATCCTGCATCCGTCTTTTCCTATAATAGAAGCCGGCGAAACAGTGGAGATAAGCTGGGAGTTGTTTTGGTTTGAAAATCAGAATGATTTTGAAAAGAAACTATTGGAAAACGAGGATTTTATATATATTTCTGCTAAGAATTTTACATTTATCGCAGATGAAAAACTTGCCTTTGAAATAGAAACAGGCAAGGATATCTCAGAAGAGGATGTTTCCATAGAGTGTAATGGTCAAAAGATTTCCTATCAGCTTCAAAAGAGCGAAAACGGCTGTATGATGAAAGTACTAAGTGATATGCAGGAAGAAGGAGAATATAAGTTCAACATCTGTATCGGCGACAAAAAAACCTATGCTCTCCTGTATCATTGTCCTAACATAGATGAAATGGCAGAAAGACGTTGCCAGTTTATTATGAAAAAGCAACAGTACCAAAATGCCGGAAGTCATTTGGATGGTGCTTATCTGATTTATGATAAAGAAGAAGATAAGATATATTATAGTCATCGACATGATCATAATGGTGGACGGGAACGTATTGGAATGGGAATTCTTATGGCGTTATATCTGCAAGAACATAAAAATGAAGCTATGTATGAGAGTCTTATGAAATATCGGGATTATGTTTACAGAGAATTATACGATACGGAGTCCGGTATGGTGTATAATGATATCTGCCGCAACAATGATTGGAACCGCTTGTACAATTATCCATGGATGGCTGTATTTCAGATGGAGTTGTATCACCTTACGGGAGAGCGAAATTATCTGTTAGATGCTTTTCGTGTTATGCAAGCGTACTATCGTCAGGACGGACATGAGTTTTATGCAATCGGAATTCCAATGACGGAGCTGCTTGCCGCTTTGGAAAAGGAAGGCTTTATGCAGGAAAAAGATTTACTGAAAAATCAGTTTTTGAAACATGCTGATGTTATTCTTCGTAATGGAGTCCTCTATCCGGCATCTGAAGTATCATATGAACAGAGTATTGTTGCTCCGGCAGTTGGTATTTTACTGCAAGCAGAGCAAATAGCAAAGAATGGCATATATCTGGAGGAAGCAAAACGCCAGATTGCCGTTATGGAGCTGTTTCATGGAAAGCAGCCAGATTATCATCAATTTGCCAATGCAATCCGTCACTGGGACGGTCATTGGTTTGGAAAAAGAAGTACACTCGGTGATACTTATCCGCATTACTGGAGCGTGCTTTCAGGAGTGTCTTATGCATTGATGTATGAAGTTACGAAAGATGATTTATACAAACAAAAGGCATCTGCTTCTTTCAGAGGATGTTTGAATTTATTCATGAAAGATGGCTTTGCATCCTGTGCTATGGTATTTCCTAACCAGGTAAACGGAAAGCCTGCGAATTATTATGACCCATGGGCAAATGACCAGGATTGGGCATTATATTACACCTTAAAATATAAAGAAATGCTATAAGAAAAAGGAACCTCTACGGTTCCTTTTTGCATTCTCTAATCTTTTCTTTGATTCTTCTTTTTACTTCTTGTGCAATTTCCACGGTCTTCATGTCTTTATATTCTTCATATTCCATTGGTTTCAGGTAATGCACCTGTACTTCTACCGGTTTTATAGAATGTGAATCAAATGGTTTGAAGGAATCAATTAACGCTACCGGCACAATCGGTCGTTTTGCTTTTGTGATGGCTTTAAAACTTCCCGCCTTAAACTCTCCTAATTTGTTTCCGTTCTTAGACCTTGTCCCCTCCGGGAAAATAACATAATTTCTTCCGTTTTCTACTTCTTTTGAAACATCTATGATGACTTTCATGGATTGTCTTACATCATCTCTATCTATATAGAAGGCTTTCATGCATTTTGCTACCTGCTTTATAAAAGGAATATTCTTAACTTCTTTTTTATATATAACCGAAACAGGTTTCGGACAACTATCTACAATTGCCAACAAATCATACAATCCCTGATGATTCGGAAATAACATAAATCCGTTCTTTTTTGGGATATTTTCCTGTCCGGATGATTTAATGACAACATTTCCGGCTCTGTTTGCTCTGTCTACTATATATTTGAAAAATTCATTATGCTGTTCATCCGTATACTTGTCTGTGTGGGCAGCGCGATAGCATAATTTTATCCACATGTAAGGAACTTGTAATAAATTGCGAAGTACCATCAATAATATTCTCTTCATTTTGCTTCTCCTTTCTCTCTTAAAATGTACTAAAATCAGATTGTCTTTATATAATACATTATAATACAGTTTTCCCAAAAAAGAAACTGTTCAACAGTTTTACACATATATGTACAAATTTACAATAACAGTAAATAAAAAAGATATGTAGTAAATTATTTTATTTACTGCATATCTTCTTTTTGTTGAAATTAACTAATTGTCCATATTTTCCTTAATTTCACCACAAGCAATCATCTCTCCTGCATTTCCTGATGGCTGAGATGTGAAATCATCCGGATTTTCATGTAAAATCACAGTTTTTCCGATTAAATCCTCCGGAAAAAACTTCGTTGTGTAGAATATATTATAGGCTATGTTATCTGCCGATAATATTGGTGGCAAATCGCCTATATGATTTGGATGTGGCACATTCGTAGGATTATAGTGTCCGCCCGCACTTTTAAAAGGTTCTTTTTCAGTTCCTGAACAACTTCCTCCTTCATGAATATGAAATCCGTGAAATTGGTTGCTCGTCGGAAGATTTTTAATATCCGTTA
>CAZRZV010000123.1:0-3426 GCA_964604665.1 uncultured Faecalimonas sp.
ATTCTGGAATTTCATTTGTCACTGGAATTTACTTTAGCATTCAAACACTCCATAATCATATCCTAACAATTCATTTACAAGTTCTATATTGCCTTTTTGTAATTCCTCTTTGATATAAGTACTGCTGATTTCTCTGCCTTGGTATCGTTTCTTTTCAATGGCTTCTAAAACATAGCCATACTTATGTGCATACTTTTCTAACATCTTCACATCGCCCCGCCTTGCATGTCCAAAGCGAAAATCGGTACCCACTACAATATACCCGGCATGAAACTGATTTACAAGTATCTGTTCTATAAAATCTTCCGCTTCTATATTCGCAATTTCCGGTGTGAACAGACATTCCACAAAGTAATCTACTCTGCCTTCCAGCCTTGCCGCTTTTTCCTCATTCGTAAGCAGACGGTCCGCAGCTTTCATGTCAAATGCAAATACTACACTGTCAACATCGTCCTGCATCTGATGTTCTATGACTTTTTTTACCAGCAATTCGTGTCCCAAATGCAGTCCGTCAAACTTACCGAGCGTAATTGCTGTTCTGTTTTTATTTTTATAATTCGCAATTCCTTTGATGTACTTCATTGTGCTATCCTATACTCCCAAAAACATTTTCTCCACTCGGAAAACCCATTTTTCTTTTTCAAATTTGTAAATAGCGATAAATTGTCCATCCTCATCATACACGCGCACACGTTTCTCATCAGACAATTCAATCTTTTCGGTGATATGTTTCGGCATAAATATATTGCCATTATAAGCAAAAGAGGCAAATTCTCTCTTTAAAGTCACTGCATCATATTCTGAAAACATGGCATCCACGGGCACTATAATCTCATCAAGGCAACCTGCATCTTTCATTTCCTGTACTTGACTTAGCGTAAGGCTGTCAGCAAGTGTAAACCGGCTTACCCGTGTACGCACCAATTCCTCCATGCATGCGCCACAGCCAAGTTTTTGACCGATATCATGACACAATGTACGGATATAGGTACCCTTTGAACAAGAAACTTCCATGCGGACACGTGGCAGATTCATATCGAGAATACGAATGGAATGTATTACCACAGGTCTCGCTTTTCTTTCCACTTCAATCCCCTGTCTTGCCAGTTCATATAACTTTTTACCATTGATTTTTAAAGCAGAATACATCGGCGGTACTTGCAAGTAATCTCCCACAAATTCCCCGATGCACCTTTCTGCCGTTTCATTGTCAATCTCATCAAGCGTTCCCTCAGAAAGCACTGTTCCGGAGATATCCTGTGTATCTGTAGTTTTTCCAAGAAGCATTACCGTCTCATATGTTTTGCTCTTATCCGTAAGCATATCACAGAGTTTTGTTGCTTTTCCAAGGCAGACCGGAAGAACTCCCGTTGCATCCGGGTCTAATGTCCCCGTATGTCCGATTTTCTTCTGTCCGATAATGCCACGTAGTTTTGCGACCACGTCATGAGACGTAAATCCTTTTTCTTTATTGATATTTACAACTCCATGTATCATACTGTTTCCTTTACAATTGTTTTGCAATTTCATTTACAATCGTTTCAATAATCTCACTTGGTATTCCTGTCATAGATGCACCTGCGGCTTTCACATGTCCGCCGCCTCCAAATGCACATGCAACTCTGCTCACATCTACATCACCTGTCGCACGAAGACTTACCTTAAACTCTTTTTCTCCCGTCTGATATAAAAAGATTGCTGCTTCTACGCCCCGCGTCACACGAAGCTGACTTACAATCCCCTCTAAGTCTTGAGAAGCTACGTTATAAGCATCCATTTCTTCTTTTGTAAAATAAGAAGAGATACACTTTCCGCCCAAGTGAAGTTTACTGTCGAGCAAAGCCTTTCCCAGTGCTTTGTTTTGCGTATAAGTCTTCTCATAATAAGTCTTTTCAATGATTTCGTTTGCGCGAATTCCTTTACGCATTAAATCAGCGGCGATTTCCATTGTCTCAGGTGACGTACAAGAGTATTGGAACACTCCTGTATCATGAACAATACCAAGATACAAACACTCTGCAAGGGCTGTTGTAATCTTGTCCTTGTCGATTAACTGATACACCAATTCTGCCGTTGAACTTGCTTCCGGCACAATGTAGTTTTCATTTGCAAATGCCTGATTGCTGACATGATGGTCAATGCAAATCGTCATTTTCGCATTTTCGTACAAAGGTTCAGAAAATCCAAGACGTCTCTCATCACCGCAATCCAGTGCAATAAACACGTCGTAAATTGCATTTTCATCAATGCTGTGCGAAATCACATTTGTAGCCGGAATAAACGCTCCGATACTGTCCGGAACTTCCTCCAAATAAACATCTGTCGATATTTCACTAAAATTATTTTTAATATATTGATACAGTCCCATACAGGAACCCACACAATCGCCATCAGGTCTGACATGTCCCCCGATGGCAACTGTTTTTGCTTGTTTTAAAGCACGATTTAACATGATTCTTCCTCATTCTTTAAGTCTCTGGTAACTTCGTCAATCTTTTTTGACATGGCAACACCATATGCAATGGATTGGTCTAATACAAATTGGATTTGCGGAGTATTTCGCATATTTAAGTTTCTGGCTAATTCTCTTCTGATATAACCTTCCGCGCTCTGCAAACCGATTACTGTATCAGCCTCAGCCTTTTCGTCACCAAGCACGCTGATATAAGCTTTACATGTTTTCAAATCAGGAGCAACCTCAACTGCAACTACAGATGTCATAGGAGCAACCCGCGGGTCTTTGATTCCCCCGCGGATAATATTGCTTAATTCTCTCTGCACTTCCATGTTTACTCTTGTATTTTTAATACTGTTCTTTCTCAAAATATTCTCTCCTATCTAGGCACTTCGACCATCTTGAATGATTCAACAAGGTCACCCTCTTTGATATCATTATATTTTTCGAATACAAAACCACATTCATAGCCTGCTTTTACTTCTTTTACGTCATCTATGAAACGTTTGAGTGAAGCAAGTGCACCTTCATGGATGACTACGCCATCTCTTGTGATACGAGCCGAACATCCTCGTTCAAATGTACCATCAAGCACATATGAACCGGCAATAGTACCGACGCCTGAAGCTTTGAATGTCTGACGAACCTCTGCATGTCCGAGAATCTTTTCTTCAAATACAGGATCCAGCATACCTTTCATTGCGGCTTCCACATCTTCAATCGCATTGTAAATGACACTGTTCAGACGAACATCTACTTTTTCGCGGTCCGCAATCTCTTTTGCTGTCGCATCCGGACGTACATTGAAACCGATAATAATCGCATTTGAAGCAGATGCAAGTGTAATATCTGATTCATTGATTGCACCAACTCCGCCGTGAATAATCTTAACCACAACTTCATCGTTTGATAACTTCACTAAGCTCTGTTTAATAGCTTCCACAGAACCTTGTACATCTGCTTTTACAATA
>CAZRZV010000124.1:0-3345 GCA_964604665.1 uncultured Faecalimonas sp.
GATCAGGTGAAAAAGGGCGGTGTTATGGCATCTTCTTACGTGGGCGGACTCAGTGGCGCATTTATTCCGGTCAGCGAAGATCAGGGAATGATTGATGCAGTCAATGCAGGTTCACTTACACTTGAAAAATTGGAAGCAATGACGTGTGTATGTTCGGTTGGTCTTGACATGATTGCAATTCCGGGAAAAACAAAAGCATCGACAATCTCAGGAATTATTGCAGATGAGATGGCTATTGGAATGGTAAATCAAAAGACAACGGCTGTTCGTTTGATTCCAGTCATTGGTAAAGATGTTGGAGAAGTGGCACAGTTCGGTGGTCTTTTAGGATATGCACCGATTATGCCGGTAAATGAATTTGATTGTTCGGCATTTGTAAATCGACAAGGACGCATCCCTGCTCCGATTCATAGTTTTAAAAATTAAAAGAATGTGTATAGAGTTGCACTCTAAGAGACAACTCTGATGTAGAAAATGAAATAGGGGTGGAATTCTAACGAGTTCCACCCCATTATTGCGTTCGGAGGCACTTTATATTTATATGATTTACACAATTGCAATTTGTTGCTGATATTCATTTATAAAAGGTGTTTTATACTTATCTGCGATGACTGATTCATATAAATTTGACACGTAAACATCCTGATTTAACATAATCCTTCCGGAAGGAGTCAATTTATCTGCGTTTGCAAGTTTCGCAACCAGAGGAATTTCGGAACGAAGTTTCATCAATGAAAGCACATCCGTCTGTCCTTTTCTGAAGCCCAAAATGCGGGCATATTCTATTTCCTGACAATCGTCAATTCTTATATCAAGCAAAATATGCATGAGGGCACGGCTGATTCTGGCATATGTCAGATCCTTTGTCTTTAATAGCAGGCAGAAGTCCTCAAAAGTAGAATAACTATTTATGCAATTTGCAATGCGGTTTGCCAATTCTTCAGAGACATCTGCATATTTCAGGAGAGAAGATTTTGTCTCTCTGAGAAGTTTATATTTTAAAAGTAATGAAAAATCATTTGGATAGACAGGATAACGTTTGTTATTTCCATCTCTGAGTAGAGGCATGCTCTCTGTCGGTATCTGTCCATACAATTCAGCAGTGTTCCAACTATCTGTGTGCATTACTTTGCGAATTGCAGTGGCAGAACTAAAATCTGCACCTAAGGACTCATCGTGGTAGGAAGAAGATTTCCGCTTAATGGTAAATACTTCCATATTGCTGTTAAGCCGATACATTGCTTTTAAATATTCAATGCCCAGAATATTATTTGGTTCGGAAAGCACTGCATAAAAATCTTCTGTTTTCAAATAAGATTTCAATGCAAGTTGTCTGGCAAGCGGAAAGGATTTTCCTTGTTTGAGATAATGATTTAAAGCCTGTTTGTATTCCGGCGGTTCATTGTGGACAATTTTGGCTAAACTATTTAGAACTTCAATATCCCCACATTCACTTCCAAAACAAATTGCGTCGACACATCCTAATTTGTGCAGAAGTGAAACAGCACCATAGGCAAAATATTCGGCACTGCCGGTAGAATAGCATGCAGGAAGTTCGATTACAACGGAAGCACCTGATTTTAAAGCCATTTCTGCGCGCATGTGTTTTGGCATAATGGCAGGAGTGCCACGTTGCACAAAATTACCACTCATCACAATGATTGCAGCATCAGCGTGGGTTACGTTCATAGCCTGTTCTATATGATATTTGTGACCGTTATGAAACGGATTATATTCAGCAATTAAACCGACGATACGCATTCAGACACCTCATAAAATTAGTTTCTATACCATGTAGTATACAGTATTTGTTGATAAAATGAAATACATTATATTTGACAAAAAATAAGCAATAGCGTTAAACTATCTTTATATGCAATAAAAGGAAGGGGGAACAAGCATGGAGAAAGAAGAAATGGTAGAGCATATTGTGAAAATGCTGGAAGAAAGAAACTTCAAAGAACTGAAAGCAGAATTGGAAAACATGCACCCTGTCGATATTGCAGAGATGTTGGAAGAGTTTGACGATAAGCAGATGATTTTGGTCTTTCGTTTGCTTGCTAAGGATGAGGCGGCAGAAACATTTACTGAGATGAACAGTGAGATGCGTCAGATTCTTTTAAGCGCGTTGACAGACCAGGAAATCAAAGAATTTATGGACGAAATGTATCTGGATGATACAGTCGATGTCCTGGAAGAGATGCCGGCAAACGTGGTGGACAGACTTTTGATGGCTACCGATGAGAAAACAAGAAAGCAAATCAACACACTCTTAAATTATCCGGAAGACAGCGCCGGAAGCATTATGAATGTGGATTATATCGCATTCAATAAAGAGATGACTGTCGAAGAGGCGATTTTAAAGATACGTCAGGTCGGACTCAATCGTGAGACAATTTACACCTGTTACGTGTTGGAACAAAGAAAACTAATCGGTGCGGTTTCCTTAAAAGAACTTTTGACTTCCGGTGATAACAGAACCGTGGAAGAAATCATGGAGACGAATGTGTTTTATATCAATACCCATGATGACCAGGAAAAAGTAGTTAATTTAATCAGCAAATATAATTTGATTGCCATGCCGGTCGTGGACAATGATATGCGTATGGTTGGTATCGTTACGGTAGACGATGCCATGGAAGTCTTAGAAGAAGAGGCGACGGAAGATATGAGCATGATGGCAGGTATTGCTCCGAATGAAGATGATTATTTCGGAACAAGTATTTGGCAGCATGCAAAGAGCCGTTTTCCGTGGCTGTTGTTTTTAATGTTATCTGCAACACTTAGCGGTTTGGCGTTATCGCACTTTGATTATGCCATTGCAGTATTACCGATTTTAAATTCATTCGTGCCAATGCTGACCGGAACGGGCGGTAACTGCGGCTCTCAGAGTTCCACATTGGTTATTCGCGGAATTGCAACAAATGAGATTAAATTTAAGGATATTTTCAGAGTCCTTATCAAGGAAATCGGTGTGGCGCTTACAGTCAGTTCGATGCTTGCAGTGGTAAATGGTATCCGGGTTTTAATCATGTATCACAATAATCCAGATGTAGATGCACTTATGATTGCAATTGTGCTTGGTATTACGATGATAGGTACGGTCTTGTTGGCAAAAACCATCGGTTGTGTTTTACCGCTTGTCGCAAAGAAGTGCGGTCTTGACCCTGCGCTTATGGCAGCGCCCCTTATTACCACATTGGTAGATACGGGAACGATTATTTTGTATTTCACAATTGCTACAAAAATGTTCAAAATATAGGGATTGTACTGAAAAAGAGACAATTCAAAGTCTTGTATACAAAATACGATTAGGATATAATAAAAGATAGTGAAAAGATGAAA
>CAZRZV010000125.1:0-3326 GCA_964604665.1 uncultured Faecalimonas sp.
GTAAAATTGCTGATTACTAGTTTAATACTTCGTTCACTCACATCAATAGAACTGCACACTTCTGGTGTTCTATTGAACGAGAAACCTATTGATTCATCTAATGCATTTACATTATTCTTTGATCGAGGTTGTCTGAATTTTTTAAATTCTTTTTGGTGCAGTTCTTTAATAATTTGATATGGAATTTTTAAAAAATAATATCTTGTTCCATTAATTTCTTCATAATCCGTAATATAATCTACACGAGTTGACGGTGCTACAATATACACTCTGCCACCTTTAATTCTATTACCCACATGTTTATTTATATCAGAAATAAAGACATCATCAATATTTGAATTCTTATGGACTTTGTAATTAAAAATTACAACCGGATTATCATCCTTCTTCCCTTCAAAAGTATATCCACCAATGGTATGTTCTTGTATTTCTATTCCGAACAAACCTGCAACAAAATTCTTATATTTATTAAACTCTAGATCCAATGCTGTTTTTAAATCATATGTTCCTAACGAAAACGTTGAAAAAGGAACTGCCATTTTACCATATTTCTTTTTGGTTTTTTCCAAATCAGCAGAGTCCTGTATTTGTAATATTCTTTTCTGCACTGTAAAAAATGAAAGTTTACCTATATCACAAGTAATCCATTTTCGTTCCAACTTTTCAGCTACCGCTGCTGTTGTTCCCGACCCTGCAAAAAAGTCCAAAACTATATCTCCTGGATTAGTAGATGCTTTTATTATTCGTTCCAGCAATGCCTCCGGCTTTTGTGTTGGATATCCCACTGCCTTACGTTCTTTGGCAACTGGGTTAATCATAGATACCTCCCAAACATCTGGCATCGGGACACCTTTTGACTCTTCATCAAGCAATACAGACTTTCGTTTTCCCGTCTCTTCATCTATGTAGCTCTGCCAAGCCTTTCCATTCCCACTAGACTTTTCAGATTTTGGAACATACAAATTATTAAATGTGTAATTATTACCATTACTCTTTTTATAACAAAGAATAATATCATGATTTCTCGCAAATAATTTTGTGGCTATATTCCATCTTTTATAAAACCACACAATATCATTTAGGAAATTGTTTTCCCCAAACACTTCATCCATAACTATTTTTATATAATGAGCCTTCTTCCAATCAAGATGCACATATATCAAACCATCCTCTGCTAACACTTCTCGAGCAACAATTAATCTTTTTCTAAGATACTCAACAAATTCAGCGCCTGCTTTCTTATCTGTATAAGCCTTACTTCCATCTTTTCCTTGAAAATCATCAGATGTAGCAAAAGGCGGGTCAATATATATCAATTTGATTTTTCCCTTTACTTTATCCTTAATTATAGGATCCTCATTTTTATATACTGTTTTTAAAAATTGTAAATTATCTCCAAAAACAATCATATTCTTCCAATCATCATTCGCATTATCATCTTGATTTCTAAACGATTTTTCTAATTGTAATGGCATTGGAAAAGATCCATCATCATCTGCAAGCAAGTCCTCTTTTCTCATTTTTCCTGCATATGCCAATTCATATTCTTTATGTTCCACAGGAAAAAGCTTGTATTTAAAATCCTCTGGAATACATTCTCCCTTTTCTATTAATTCAATAATATAATCTTTCTCCGCTTTGTTAAGCATATAAGTAGCCTCCCTTATATTTATAAATCAGTGTTTAGAACTATTAGCATAAAAATTATAACAGGTATACAGTCCAATATTCTGTACTCCTACAGCGCACTCTTTCCGCTTTTAACCCATTCATCAACTTCTGAAAACTTAAACTTCCAAAGTCTTCCTACTTTATGAGCCGGAATATCCGTCTTTTTTATCCAACTTCTTATCGTATCTTTAGTGACACCCAAGTATTCTGCTGTCTCTTCTAGACTTGACCATTTTTCATTCATTTCTGACATTATTTTTCCTCCGCTTTCTAGAAATGAGCATAATTACCCTAATATGTATCATTATAATACACAAGTTCTCTTTTCTCAACCGAAATTTTATGTTTTAATATGATTTAGTGGTATTTATTAGTTGTTATGAAACAAAAAAGTTTCACTATCACATCACATTTTTTAATCATATGGAGAGAGATAGTGAATATTCTAACGCTTTGGAGCCATCGTTTTATCGCTTGAGAGCCATTTGATTTTGGTATTCTAATGCTTGAGAGCCACCACAACATCTAGTGGTCTTTGATATTTGATTTTATATAGGATCTCCTATAGATTTTGATAGAAAGCCTAGTGCTTTTAATAAATCTATAGGAGGTCTTTTATTATGTACAAAAAGACGAAACCCAGAAGCGTGATGGAGCTTCTAAACAAAAATCTAAGTGAAAGGGAGGTGGCGGCAATACTTGGATGCTCAAGAAACACAGTCTCTGAAATTAAGGAACTTTGCAGACAGCAAGGCATGACTTGGGATGACATTCAGGATATGACAGATGACGGGTTGTACGATATCTTATATCCTAAGAAATTCAAGCGGACAACAAACTATGTGCCTGTCGATTATGCATACGTACATTCAGAACTCAAGAAAACTGGAGTGACTATGAAACTGCTGTGGGAAGAGTATCGGGACAAATGCGTGAGCGGGGGCAGGGAATACTGTGCGTATCCTACATTTACTGTCAATTATTACAAATATACTGGCGAGAAGAATTATACCAGCCATATACAGCACAAGCCGGGAGTAGAGGTAGAGGTGGATTGGTCTGGTCCTGCAATGTCATATGTGGACGTGGATACTGGAGAAATCATAACCGCATATCTGTTTGTCGCCACACTGCCATACAGCCAGTATGGGTATGTGGAAGCCACCACGGATATGAAAGAAAAGGCGTGGCTTGAATGCCATGTGCATATGTTTGAATTCTTCGAAGGCACGCCTGTGAAGATTGTCTGCGACAACTTGAAAACTGGTGTTGTGTCCCATCCTAAGAAGGGCGAGATAATCCTCAATGATGCATATCTGGCATTGGGGGAGTATTACGTGACCGCCATCATGCCTACAGGCGTTAAAAAGCCCAAGCAGAAAGCCAGCGTAGAAGGTTCTGTAGGCAAGATTGCGACGGCTGTTATAGCAAAGCTTAGGAATGAGATATTTACATCACTTGAATCGCTAAACTCAGCTATTCGCAAGGCTGTAAAGGAGTACAATGACAGACCGTTCCAGAAAAGAGAGGGAAGCAGGAGCACTGTTTTCAATACGCAGGAAAAGGCTTATCTGAGAGCCTTGCCGTCGGTCCCTTACGAGGTGTGTGAATGGTCTTACGGACATAAGGTGGGCAAGAACTCCCATATAAGCTTT
>CAZRZV010000126.1:0-1084 GCA_964604665.1 uncultured Faecalimonas sp.
TGCTAAAAACTTATATGAAGATTTTGTGAAATTTTTAACAAAACAAGAGGGAACGTCAAAGAAAGAAACAGAAGAAAAAGTCCTAATTGTGACTTCGGCAAGAGAACATAAGGCAAATGTTTCTAAATTGAAATATGTAGATGATAGAATGGAAAAAACAGAGTGGATCATATCAGTATCTATGCTTACGGAAGGTTGGGATGTTAAAAATGTCTTTCAGATTGTTCCATGGGAAGATAAAGCATTTAATTCCAAATTATTAGTAGCCCAAGTGTTAGGCAGAGGGCTTAGAGTACCACAAGAATATCAAACGCCGCAACCAAAGGTTATTGTATTTAATCATAGAGCGTGGAGCGCAAAGATTAAACGATTGGTTGAGGAAGTTATGGAGATTGAAGCAAGAGTTAATAGTGATGTAATCAAAGAGGGAATTAGAGGACAATACCATTTTAACGTTAAAAATATTAATTACTCAACTGAATACTCAGAAGTAGATAAAAATACAGAAAACGAGACAGTTGATTTTTCGCGATTAATGACGGAAGGAATTGCTATAGAATCTCAATCTGTAGATGTGAAAAAAGGTACTACATATGAAAACGCCCTTGGTGGGGAGATGTATGAACATAATTATTCGATAAGAAATATAACATGGACAATCGACGAGGTGGTAGATAAAATCTACGAAGAATTTGAGCAGCGAGAATGGGAAGGAAAAACCTTAAAATTAGGTGATGATGAGTATACTAAAAACTCTCTTCCACCAAGACATATTATTGAATATATTATTAGACTTTCTATGAAAAACAGAGGAAACTCCGGTGAAGAAATAATAGAGTCAAACGTGCATAAAATATTAACAGCATTTACACCGCTACTTAGAAAAAATAAAAAATCCATAGTATCTAAATCAGTAGCCAATGATGTGTATGAAATGAGTACAAACAACCTTGCTAAACAATCAGCTAGTGTAGGTATGTTACGACAAGATAAGACTGTTTTTTTGACAAATAACTGGTCAAATGAAATAGTTGATGATGAGCAAAAAATGTTTATGGCTAAAATTGACAAGATCATTGGTAGT
>CAZRZV010000126.1:1094-3304 GCA_964604665.1 uncultured Faecalimonas sp.
AATTTCTGAGATAATAGAAGATGAGTCTTTACCTCGCTCGGCATACAAAGATGTAGATTACTGTTTATTCAAAACGCCTGTTACAACAGTTATTACCGCATCAAAGCCTGAACGCAAGTTTGTTGAGTATCTTTGTAAGAAAGAAAATGCAGATTTGCTATCGGCGTGGGTTAAGTCAAGGGATAGAGGCTTTTATGAAATTGAATATAGTTGCAAATACGGAAATAGTACGTCAAAAACACGAAAATATTATCATGATAAATTCAATCCAGATTTCTTTTTGAAGCTTAATAAAAATGATGTAACATATTATATAGTTGTTGAGATAAAGGATGATGGGGATAATAGCGAAGAGAATAAGGCAAAATATAAGTATGCGGTAGAACACTTTGCGGAATTAAATAAAAGAGTTGTGTCAAATGCAGAAATATACATTTTTCATTTCTTGTCTCCTAATGGATATGAGGTATTTTTTAATCATTTACGTGATGGCAGCGTATTGGAGGGGCAAGAGAAGTTTAGATGTCAGTTAGAAAATATGTTAGAGAATAATTAGACTATCTTGGGAAATTACAGATATATGACAAAAATGTATAGGAGATGTTTATAAACATAAGTAGGGAAGGAAGGTGCAATCATGGCAATTCCAACAAACATAAAAACATTACTATCCGGCGAAGTTGTCGAATGGGCAAGAATTGAATTCAAAGAAACATGGGATCCGGCAGCTTCCTTGAAAACTGTGTGTGCGTTTGCCAATGATCTCGATAACTGGGGCGGTGGCTATATTGTCATAGGCGTGGAGGAAGAGGATGGTCGCCCAGTGTATCCGCTAAAGGGTGTGCCAGTAGAAAAACTTGACAAATATCAAAAGGAAATATTTGAAAAATGTAAGCTTATCAGACCTGCTTATATGCCGATTATTGGTAAGGAAACATATCAGGATAAGCAGTTTATAGTAATTTGGTGTCCGGGTGGAGAAACGCGGCCATATTCATCGCCGAAAACTATGGATAAGGATAATAAGGAACGTATTCATTATATCCGTAAGGCATCTAACACAGTGGAACCAACAGATGATGAAGAGAAGGACTTATTTAATCTTGCAAATAGGGTTCCGTTTGATGATCGTGTAAATCATAAGGCGGAGATGTCGGATTTAAATATTACGCTTATTCAGAATTACCTGAAAGAGGTAAAAAGTTCCTTGTATGAGAAATCAAAAACAGGGGATTTTGTTGAAGTCTGCCAAGATATGAATATTGTTAGTACCTTGCCAGAATACATTAAGCCGAAGAATGTGGGTTTGATGTTCTTTAGCATGGAGCCGGACAAGTTCTTTCCGTATACCCAGATTGATGTAGTACAATTTCCGAGTGGACTTGGTGGTAATGATATTATTGAGAAAACTTTTAAAGGTCCAATTCATCAACAACTTCGGGATGCATTGCAGTATATCAAAAATGTGATTATTACAGAAAAAGTTGTAAAACATCCTGATAGAGCAGAAGCAGATCGTTTCTTTAATTTTCCGTATGCAGCGGTGGAGGAAGCATTATCGAACGCTGTATACCACCGTGCCTATGATGAGCGCGAGCCAATCGAGGTACGTGTTGAAAATGATAGAATCGAAATCGTTAGCTTTCCGGGACCTGATCGCTCTGTAACGATTGAAGGGTTAAAAAGCTACCGTGTATCAAACCGCCGCTATAGAAATCGCCGGATTGGTGATTTCTTAAAAGAATTGCATTTAACAGAAGGTAGAAACACCGGATTCAAGAAGATTTTGGATGCTTTAGAAGCAAATGGCTCTCCAAAGCCGGAATTTGAGACGGATGAGGATAGAAGTTATTTTATAACGAGGTTGTTTATACATGAAGCATTTACTAAGGATGTAAATGAGCGAAGTTTGAGCGAAGTGAACGAAAAAAATGAGCGAAGTTTGAGCGAAGTTTTAAGCGAAGTTTTAAAAGCAAGTGATTTTAGTAAATTAGAAAAGATAATTAAATTTATTGAAGAAAAAGGTGAAATAACACCGAAGGAGGCTGAAGCGGTTAGCGGGAAATCTTCAGCAACCGTAAGAAGGTATTTGAAAACATTGGTTGGTACAGGCTATGTAGAATCAGAAGGGAATACAAATAATTCTGTTTATAAGATTGGCAAGTACATGAATGAAAATTATTAGAAATTGCGAATAGATAATATGAAGT
>CAZRZV010000127.1:0-3239 GCA_964604665.1 uncultured Faecalimonas sp.
CAATAATGGGGCGGAATTCTAATGAATCCCACCCCAACTATTGACTTAGAGCCACAAAACAAGCATTAACCAACATAGTTAATGCTTGCAATCTGTTTCTAACGTCAATCTTCAATTGATATCATCTTGTAAAATAATTAAGCACGTTCAACTTTGCCTGACTTTAAGCAAGAAGTACATACGTACATTCTCTTTGCATTTCCGTCAGCTGTTTTTACTCGAACTGATTTTACATTTGATTTCCACATTTTTGGTGATTTTCTATGAGAGTGACTTACGTTGTTTCCAAAATGAGCACCCTTTTCACAAATAGCACATTTAGCCATGATTACACCTCCTAAAAAATTGATAGTTATACCAGACTCACAACACAAGTTATTCTAACAGAAAATAAAATGTTTTGCAAGCACTAATTTAAAGAATTTGTTATTACGTTTGCTTATATTTATTCATTTCTATTTCTTTGGTACAACTGTCCTGACTAATGCTGGCTCATTCAAATGGCACAAAAGGAAGTTCTATCACGCCATTTCCCTTCTGTTGCTCTGTATTACCAGGCTGATCCGTGTCTCCGGGCTGAGTTGCCTCCCCGGGCTGCTCTGTGCCTCCGGGCTGAGTTGCCTCCCCGGGCTGCTCTGTGCCTCCGGGCTGAGTTGCCTCCCCAGGTTGTTCTGTGCCTCCGGGCTGAGTTGCCTCCCCGGGCTGCTCTGTGCCTCCTGACTGATTTGTATCTCCAGGCTGGGTCTCATCGGAATCCTTGCTAATGTCCTCATCCTCGAAAGGACGTACAATCAGTTCTCCCTCATCTTCGTCTGCTTTTCCTCGTTCGTTCTCCCTGCCGATGGCGATGCATAGTATGATACCGAACAATACAATCGCCACTGCAAGAATAATCAACAAGATGTTTCGTTTTTTCTTACTCATT
The DNA here is from genome assembly GCA_964604665.1 of uncultured Faecalimonas sp. Taxonomy (GTDB): domain Bacteria; phylum Bacillota; class Clostridia; order Lachnospirales; family Lachnospiraceae; genus Faecalimonas. Next base: position 926 of record CAZRZV010000127.1, read on the forward strand.
CTGTCCATCCACCCACGATACTGAAGTAGTCATTTATGTCACCTGGTCCTTCATTTTCATCAGGATTACTTGTGCAAATGATATCCTCTTTTTCCAAACACATTATCTGCATCAATGGTTTTTCATATTGTTTCATGTTCATTTTCCTTTCTAAGAATTGCTCTTTTTTGTTCCGCCAATCACTTCTCTACTATTTTCCAGAGATACGAATTTCCTCATGGCTTAACGCTATTTCTTTTTAACATATCGATCAATCAATGATGCTTCCAATTTATTTGCAATGGCAGTCATACCATCCTTATTCGGATGCGTATGATCATATGTAAGGCTCGTATAATTACCTGTGTTTATCACACCCGTGGTGTCCACAAGGGTCACATTCTCATACCTATTTGCAATCTCCCGAATTCGTGCATTATAAGCATCCAACACAGTGAAATCTTGATTATAATCGCTAGGCGTCAATGTAAAGCAAAATACATCTGCATCCGGATATAACTTCTTTATTTTCTCCATGGTGATGATATATGCTTCCGTAAATGTCACAGGAGTCTTATAGCCATCTCCCTCAAAGATACCCGTATAAGTACTGTCCGTATACTCCCCAAGCGTTAATCCATTGATATAGTCGTTGGTTCCCATATGTACAAAGATCACGTCCGGCTTTGTCCCATTCAGAGACCCGGTATTGGCAGCCAGTTGTTCCGCCCTCTTATATCCGGCCGGAACACTAATCATATATCCTCCGTCTTCCAACAGCTTACTGCCTCCCGCCGCATTATCAACCAGGAGCTTCATATCATATTTTGACAGCATCTGACCCCAATAGGTATGAGTCATGCTGGTAACATTGCCTTTTACTCCATCGTATTCCACAGAACCACCCAAGGTAGTATTGTTGGCGGTACTATTTGAAACACCGGTAAAAGTGCTAATGCTGTCGCCTAAGATGGAGAGGTATTTTCCCTGCAAAGCCGTTCTTAACATTGCATAAGTCTGTGCATATTCAGTGGCTGTCTGTCCATACCAGTACAACGCCTTCATCATATTCTTCGCATCGTCCGGATAATCTCCATTTAAAATTGCCTTAACATTTGTATATGGACCATAGGTAAGAGTCATAGACTCATCCGACTTACTTACCATCAGTTTATACATATCGCCCAACTCACTTGCAGCAATATTGGAAATCTCAACGTAATACCGTCCGCCTTTTTCTTTTGGCTCCAATACATTTTCGTTATACGAAAAAGTAAAATCTCCAATAACTGCCCCGTCCGTCATCTCAAAATAGTGACGAATTGTCGTCTTTGTTGTAGTCATCAGGCTGGTGCCATAGTATTTCAATCCGCTACAGCTTCCTTCTATGTTCTTTTTATAATCATTTTCGTCAAATGTTACAGTTTGAAGTTTCTGATCCTCTTCCTCCATTCCTGCGTTTGCCAGCTTGTTGTCATCATACTTAAAGTACTTCTGGGCATAGGCGCCATAATTCAGCATTGCCTTGACCATAGTCTTATCATCATCCGTATAACTACCGCTGATATCTGCAAGAATCTTATCTCCATACTCCTTCACTGTATAGGTATACTCAACTCCCTCGCTACCATCTCCACTGACAATTTTCAGTTTGATATCGCTAGCCATTTCCTTTGCTGCTATGTCGCAAGGGAATATATAACACGTGGCGCCGTTAAAGGTTTTCACCTCAGTGTCCTTTACATACACTCTTGTCTTTGTATGGTTCATATCCGGATGCGTAAACTCTACATATGCACTTTCATCGGCAATGGTTTTTTCAGACAACTGCATATAGAAATTCACACCAATGTTATCCCCGAGACTTATGGTGGAACCCACCAGAGTATCCTCGGTCAAAGAAGCAATTATCTCATCCTTCGTCAAAGTTTGTGCAACTGTCAGTCCGTTCCCCAGTTCGATGTTATTGTAATTCATCCAACTGTATGAAAAACCTTCCGCCTCTTCACTGTTCTTCGGCATCGGACTGGTAAGTACCAAAATATGTTCTCCGGCTGTGAGATAACATGAGGCATCAATGGTCGTTCTCCATGAACCATTGACATGAATCATCTGTTCCCTCACGGTCCCATCAACAATCATCGCAACGAATTTTTTGTCATCTGCCGAATCCTGCATTCCGTTTAACGTGATATCATAATATCCGTCTGCAGGTGCATTTACCTTCCATGCAACATAAGGACAATATCCTATATTTTCGGCCGTGATTCCTGCAATGCTGACTTTATTTGCTTGTGCTTCTCCCGACGTGGCATTGCCTACCGTACCATCATCA
>CAZRZV010000128.1:0-3230 GCA_964604665.1 uncultured Faecalimonas sp.
GAAGCTGATGGTTGGATTTTTATGTTGATTGCTCATGGTAATGCTCCTTTCGTTTTGGCTGTGGCAGAAGGCGTAATAGGCAAACTGACAGCCACAGGAATTTATTCATTTTGAGTAATTAAAAAGTAGATTATATCAAGCCGATGGAAAACTTACCGGTGCAGATACTGCAACTAATTTGCTACTAAAAGTTTTGAAAACGATGCGAAAAGAGCGATATTTAGCGAAATAGATATGCCTGGAATGTAGGAAATATCAGCATTTATGAGTTGCCGATAAAAAACTCTGGAAGAGTTTGAGTGATGAAATGGGATTTGAGAACCTAGTGTTTATGCGACTTCCAAACAAATTTATTTAGGTACTGGCAACGATTTGGCAACATTTTCAACATCACGCACTAAATAATTACATCAATGGAATAAGAAAACCTTGCTGATTTTCAGATGTGGAAACTGAATATCGGCAAGGTCTTTTTATGCTTTTTTTATCAAGCGTACCAAAAGTGCAACCTAAATGATAGCAGTAAAATAGGCATATAGGAACAACGGCGGCAGAGATTAAAAGCTCTGCCATATTTTTTATGCAAATTTATTTACATAACCAGACTATCGTGATAGTATAGACTATAGGAATAGTCTAAGGAGGTAATTTTGTGAAAGAAAAACTTTTTGACAGTGAAGCGAAGGTTATGGAAATTATTTGGCATAACAGCCCAATTTCAGCAAAAGAGATTAGTTTGATTGCTGCTGAAACGATCGGATGGAATAAAAACACCACCTACACAGTAATTAAAAAACTTGAAGCAAAAGGGTTCATTCGACGTGAGGATCCCGGCTTTATTTGCACTCCGCTTGTATCACAAAATCAAATGCAAAAGGTAGAGGCTGCCTCTCTTATAAAAAAAGTGTTTGGTGGCTCTCGTAAGGCGTTGTTTTCCGCTTTGCTTGAAGATGAACCTTTATCCGAAGAAGAGATCAATGAGTTGCGTAAACTTATTGATAATAGGTGATGCTTATGCTACAAGAAACATTCTATTGGATATTCAATATGAGTATAACCGCTACGATAACCGGTATGTTTATCTTGCTTATAAGATTGATAAAGAAAATTCCGAGACGGATTACGGTATTTCTCTGGATAATTCCTTTTTTACGTATGGTGATTCCTTTTGGATTAAATAGCCCGTATAGTTTAATGTCGTTGTTATCAAAGTTCACAACGAAAACCATTGTCGTGTATCAGCCGACGGAAGATTTATCGTTTTCAATGATCAACAGTGTTATGGCAGCAGATACATATTTCCCGATAACATATAAAGTCGATATACTTGAAAATATATTTGGTGTCGCTTCAGTTATATGGATTATTATCTCATTGGCTGTTCTTCTTATGTTGGTTGTCACATACTTTTCTGCGATTTACGAACTGAAGGATTCAACATATTTGAAAGATCGTATTTATCTTTCAGAAAAGGTTCTATCTCCTGCTGTATATGGTATCGTAAGACCTAAGATTATTTTACCTGAGTCCTATACGGATAGAGATTATTCTATTGTTGCTTTGCACGAAAAAACACATATACGTTATTTAGACAATCTGTGGAGGATTATAGCATTTGTAATTGTTGCAGTGCATTGGTTTAATCCATTTTGCTGGCTTTTCTTAAAAGCGCTCCTTGTGGATATTGAACTATCGTGTGATGAGCGTGTAGTCTCTAAATTAGGGATTGATTGTGCAAAGGATTACGCAACAGCCTTATTGGAAAGTAGGCAAGAAGCGACTGTATTTGCGTCCGCTTTTGGTGGAGCAAGAATACGAACTCGTATTGAAAACATACTTTTTTTCAAGAAAATGACTTGGTTTTCACTTGTGGCATTTATTGCGTTGATTAGCGTTATTTTCTATGTACTGCTGACAAATGCAGGTTGAAAGGAGAATGAGAATGAAAAACAAACTATTTAACCGATATTATCTGTTATCTTGCATTGGCATCTTAATCGCCTCTTATTACCCTTTATCAATGGGGGGTCGGGTGATTTCGGATATGATAGCCGATGGAACTGTGTTGAAAGAAAACTATCCCAAATATATCATTCCGTACACTCCGATAAGCATTGCACTTATAATTGGTGTTTTCTTACTTCCGCTGTGTATCAAATTTTTCAAGAAATATGCTACCGCCGTCGGTGTTATCATGGCAACAGGCATTTTCTTCATATTCGAACTTCTTTTTGAACAGAAGGTTATTGTATCAACAGCTGAAACCGTTACCAAACTGGAAGACTGGCAGATGTTTATGTGTTATATTCCTCCGGAAGGGTGGGGCGAAACCGTAACTACATATAAGACGCAAACCGCTGTCGATATTTTAATGGGAGAATATAACCCTGCGTTCAAACTGCATTTTTACATTATCTCTATCGTATTGATTGCCACCATTTTGAACTGCTTTTACGGTTTTGGACAAATGATTAAGACAGGTGAAAAGAAGCGTCTTAAATCTTTAGTATTGCAGTCAATATGCTCTGCCTCATTTCTTGGGCTGTGCATATTCGCCTGCTTTACAGCTTTTTGGAGAGACGGCAGTATTCAGGTTTCTCCTTTATCAGCTGTGTTCATGACGGTGTTTTTTGTGCTTTTCGGCATAACCGTCGGCGTGTTTGTCGGCTCATTCCTTTTTGGGACGCAGAGGCCCGTTTTCATTTGGGTTCCTTCGATTGTCGCTTCTGTAATGACATTTCTTATGTATACTGGTGAGCTGATCCTGCTCAATGGATACTTATATAAGATGGGTACAGGGCTTATTTTTGACAGGATACCCGGAATTGTTTTTGCGCCAGTCGATTTGTTAGTCATCGTATCATCTGGGGGTATTACTGCCTTAATATTTGCCTTACTCAGCGGTTTTCACAAATTTTCAGAAAATCGGTGATCTATTGAACAGGATGGATATAGGCGTTATACTTTTGGCGTTTGCCGTTTTGCAGGGGATTTCGCACAGACCGGATAATATGGATACATCAAACAATCAAAAGAATAAGGCATCCCGCTTCTAAAGTGTGATCCGTTAAAATAAGGATACTCGGCCAAGAGGGGAGCGATCTCCCTTAATGCAAGACTCCCGAAGACCCTTGTGAATTCAAGGGTCTTCGGGAGTCTCACTTTTGCCTGATTGCTTTTGCTGCACCGATTTGGAGAGAATCATTTCATTTTGGTAATGTCAAGAGTTA
>CAZRZV010000129.1:0-3207 GCA_964604665.1 uncultured Faecalimonas sp.
CTGGAGAGTTGGAGAGAAGAGGATTTACGGTTGCAGTACCAATGTCAAATGTTAAGGATTTTGATATATTGGCAATCAATCGAACAACTTATGAGCAATTTGCGATTCAGGTTAAGACCACCGGATATAAGCAAAAGAAGTGGACCTTGTCTCAGAAGAATGAAACTCTTGTTGCAGATAATATCGTTTATGTGTTTGTTTCGCTAAATGAGTTGGATACGCCAGAGTATCATATTGTTCCAAGTAAGATTGTTGCGGAAACCATTACGAAAGAACATCAAAAATGGCTAGATACTCCTGGAAAAAGTGGCAAGAAGCATAATGACACAAATATTCGAAATTATTTTGATAAGAATGATATTTACCTTGACAGATGGGATTTATTTGATTATAAGTTTTTGAAAAATATATATTACGATAGAGGCTATAAGTTACTAACGGATTATATACCTAGATTACAAAATATAGAGTATGGAAAATGGTATCCAGAAAAGCAAACTGGCGATGGAACACTCGAAAAACCATTCCAGATGCCACACGTAGAGTATCCGGAAGTAATATATGCATTAGAAAGAGATATTTACCTTTTTGAAGAGAGAAATCCACACTATGAATTAAAAGCATATCATTCAACACTTGTGGAAAATAATATTGATTGGGAAGACCGGTCAATGGAAAATGTAGATGTATCTAATTTGGAAGCAAAAGTGGTATTGGCGCTTTTGCTAGGGGCATTTAGAGCAGAGAGATTTTGCGACGGAGCAATCAAGGAATTTTTAGAAAAAGGTTGTATTCAAAGATGGCTTGAGAGATTGAAAGAGATAGAGAACCAAGCAGTATTGAAAGAAGGTAAGTAACAATGACCGAAGAAAAAATAACAGAACTTCAAAGTGGTTTTAATACAGCTTTTGTCAACAGTGCATTTAATTCAAATTTAGCATATAGACCGCAGTTCATTTATAACGATAATAAGAATGGTCAGAAAGTTTTCTCTGCCATTGAAGACGAATTGCTCAGATGTGATAGTTTTGCAATTAGTGTTGCGTTCATCACAAGAGGTGGTATCACTCCGCTTTTACAGACGTTGCAGGAATTAGAGCGAAGAGGTGTGCCGGGTAGAATCTTGACTACAGATTATCTTAGTTTTAGTGATCCTGTGGCATTAGATACAATAGCAAGTCTTTCCAACATAGAATTACGGATGTATCAGACAGAACGTGCAGGAAATGGATTTCATACAAAGGGATATATCTTTCAAAAGAGTGAAGAGTATCGTTTTATCATTGGCAGCTCTAATTTGACGCAGGATGCTTTGACACGAAACATGGAATGGAACACGAAGCTTGTGTCTACCAATAAAGGTGAAATGGTAAACTTTGTTTTGATGGAATTTGAAAAGCTTTGGAATGCAACGGAATATACAAAACCTTATGCAGAGTTTATTGAGGAATACAGAAGAAAATACGAAGAGAAGCAACTGTTTAATAAGATGGTTGCAGAGCAGAAAAGAATTGCAAAGAGTGAGGCTATTCCATCTGTTGAAGCATATACATTACAGCCCAATTCCATGCAGAGAGCGTTTATATATAATTTACTGGAATTAAGAAGCAAAGGTGTTGACAAGGCATTGTTAATTTCTGCCACGGGTACAGGAAAAACATATGCTTCTGCGTTTGCGATGAGAGAACTGGGATTCAAACGAGTTCTGTTTTTGGTGCATAGAAACCAGATTGCAAAACAGGCAAGGGATTCCTTTGAGAGAGTATTTGGTAGCAGAATTAAGACTGGCTTAGTGTCCGGAATTAAGCATGATTATGAGGCGGATTTTGTGTTTGCAACGGTTCAGACATTGAGTAAGCAAGAAAACTTGGAGAGATTTCCAAGAGATTACTTTGATGCCTGTATCTACGATGAAGCACATCATACCAGTGCTGGAAGCTACAAAAAAGTAATGGATTATTTCACACCGGAATTTACTCTAGGAATGACAGCGACACCGGATAAGCGCGATGACAATATAGAAGGGCGCAATATCTACGAAATCTTTGACCATAATATTGCCTATGAGATTCGATTGCAGCAGGCTATGGATGAAGATTTGTTATGCCCATTCCATTATTTTGGAATTACTGATTTAGCAATGATATCAGATGAAGGAAAATCTAGAGAAGAGCAGCTTGAAAACTTCAGATATTTAATCAGTGATGACCGTGTGAAATATGTTATGGAACAGGCGGCTTATTTTGGCTACTCTGGTGATAGAGTAAAAGGTTTGATTTTCTGTAGCAGAATAGATGAAGCAAGAGAACTGTCTAGAAAGTTTAATGCGCAGGGATTAAGAACTATTGCATTAAGCGGTGCTGATTCTGAAGAAACAAGAGCAGAAGCCATTGAACGATTGACAATGGATGTGCAGTCTGAGGAAGATGATTATTTGGATTACATTATAACAGTTGACATCTTTTCGGAAGGTACAGATATTGTAGAAGTAAATCAAGTCATTATGCTTCGTCCAACGCAGTCTCCGATTGTATTTATTCAGCAGTTGGGACGTGGACTTAGAAAAGCATCTGAGAAAGAGTATGTAGTAATACTTGATTTTATCGGTAATTACAAGAATAATTTTATGATTCCGATTGCGTTATCTGGCGACCGAAGTTATAACAAGGACAACATTAGAAGGTACCTAATGGAAGGTGGACGAGTAATTCCGGGGGCAAGTACGATTCATTTTGATGAAATTAGTAGAAAACGTATTTTTGCTGCTGTGGATAATGCTAATTTTAGTGATATTAAGCTTATCAAAGAGAACTATACCAATCTTAAAAATAAGCTCGGTAGAATTCCAAGATTAAAAGATTTTGATGATTATGGTGAAATGGATGTTTTACGAATCTTTGATAACAATAGTTTAGGAAGTTATTATAAGTTTCTTGTGAAATATGAAAAAGAGTATGAAGTTAGATTGGCATCGGAAGAAGAAAAAGTGATTGAATTTGTATCTAAGAAACTTGCTAGTGGAAAACGAATTCAAGAACTTCGACTTCTGAATAGAATGCTTGCATATGCGCATAGATTATCTTTATTTGCGGGATTGCAGGAAGAACTTAAATTGGATTATGGTATCCAAATGAGTGAGGACCAGAAAGAGAATATCATTAACATTATGACAAATGAGTTCCCAGCTGGTGCAAGTAAGAATACATA
>CAZRZV010000130.1:0-3192 GCA_964604665.1 uncultured Faecalimonas sp.
TCCTATGATGTCTCCCTGTAAATTAAAAGTATAATAATAGGTTTCCTCGCTTGTTTCATTCTTTCTGATAAATCCACAAACCGAATTCTCATCGTCATTTAAAAATACAGTTCTTTATTGCCATAAAAATACCGACCTCCCAATCGTTAGATTTTTGGTCTAACTTTTGGTTGGTCGGTACATTTCCACCACCTATTTTCTCGTTCAAAAATTAAAATGTAACCCTATAATTTGAATGTTCACAAAATGTTTACTTACTGCAAGTGTAACTACTATGTACCAGTAAGCATCGCCGCCCGGATACCACGGCATTTTTCAGGAGTTTACTGAAATCTTTATCCAGTTGGGAGTATCCCAACCAACTGCTTTTTGTCCCAAAAGACGATGCTTGCTGGTATGTGTCATTTTATTCTATGTTGTTTCATAATCTATAAAGTTCTTATATATAGCGCCACATCTGTTGCATTCAAGTGTAATCCATATCCAGGTAAAAGCATTATCAATTTCTGTTATTTCAAGTTCTTTAAGTTCTTGGATGTCAGGATACTCATATTTGACATCAACAGAAAAACAACCGTCCTGGCATTTCATACAATCAATAGGTTTGTTTGATATATGTGTAGGTTGATTGTTTCCACATTGCTCATATCCATCACAACGGCTATCGAAGACCGAGATAACTCTACCACACTTTTTGCAACGAACTTTTAATATAATTTCGTCATTTTCTGGAATCAGATACATTTTAGAGAAAATACTATGTTTGATTTCTCCAACAACAAATACTTCAAAATCGTGGGAATTACAACAAGTGAGTATTCCTTCAATCAAACTGTTATCGCCATCTTTTTTTTGAAATCTCGTTTCAAAAAAAGGTTGAATTTTTTTGGGAATCAAAGTCGCACCTCCTTACTTGAATATGTTTCTAACCCAAGTGACAATCTTGCCAACGGTACCATGATTACTGGATAGCATTTTGGACATCTTATTGACTATATAATTTGTGCTTTGACTTGGACTTACAACTTCAACTAGCTTATTGGCTCCATTCTTTGCAATGCCAATTACATCGGGTCTGATCCTCCCTCCGTTTAAGCCCATTTTCCCTAACGATTTGTTTATTCCAATTTGGGAATACTGTCCCGACGCTGCCATTTTACCAGCTTCCATTTTTGTCGCGAGTTTGTGTAGAGTCGACCCATGAGCATTACCTACAACTGTTGTAGCTCCAGTAACTATATTTAGCCCTGCCGATGCTGCTCCTGTCACGCCGCCTATCAAGGTACCAGACATAAATCCTGAACATGCACCATCTAGAGCACCTTGCAATCCTCCAGATATACCGCCCCCAATAGCTCCCATTATGGCACCAGAAGCCCCGCCTGCAATGGCTCCTGAAAGCGCCGCACCGCATACTACTGCGGCAGCACCACCAGTGCAAACTGTTGCCACCGCCAAGCCTGTAATGGCAACGACACCGACCGTTACTTTTAGCCAGTTGGGCATAGACCAGTTACCATCAACATCGAAGCGATTAACAGGATTGTTGAGACAGTATGCAAACAGGTTATAACTCGATATGGAACCATCTACACCAAGATTTTCAGTATCATCCGCATTGATCCACCGACCAACCTCAGGATCGTAATAACGGCTGGATACATAATAGTACCCACTCTCGGAATCATAATAATACCCTCTGTATCTTAACGGATTCAATTGCCCAATCGTACTTGCCTGTGGACCGGTAACAGAAAGAATGTCACCCCATGCTCCATAAGAATATTCTACTATAGTCGTACCGGTACTGTCAATGATTCCTATGATGTCTCCCTGCAAATTGAAGGTATAATAATAGGTCTCCTCGCTTGTTCCATTCTTCCTGATAAATCCATAAACCGAATTTCCATCGTCATACAGGAAATACAGTTCTTTATTGTCGGTTTTATAGCTATCCTTTTTTACGCAAAAACAGGTGGAAAAATTTTTTCTTCCACCTGTCTTCTCGTTTAAAGGTAAAAAACAACCCTCACTTTGAATGTTCACAATTTACCATGATAGTACGAAAATATCAGCTACCTGCTTTCAGCATTCTCAAATTGTTTTCCCAAACCTCATCGTCTAATGCTTGTGCATATTTTAGACAAATTGTATATGAATACTGAAATAATTGTTCATTTACCATTCCTTTAAGTCTGTTAAATATACAAAATGCTCCCGGCCAATTCATATCCTGCAACCATTCCATTAATTCAATCAAGTATGGAGATAGTTCTTCATTTGACCTTGCAGACAGAATTTTTGCACAATTGCCCCAAACATTTTTTCCATAATAACGGTTGCCAGGTTGTAGAAAAACATTGATGCATTTTACATTTTCTGCCAACTTAATGCCTTGCTCTTGTTCATCTATGCTGTTGTTCCAATCAAGCAAATCCATAATATAATCAATATTAACCATTTACCTAACACCATCCCATTTTATTACTACTGATTTTACTGCTTGTGTCCAAATTGAATTTGAACCAGCGCTGACCCAATCTGACATAGTTCCACCAATAGGGTATACACTAACATGTGTTGCTCCGTCTCGAACAGCATATACAATACCCGTAGCATTTAAAATTTCGATTGTTGTCATTGAGCAATTGGGTGCTGGAACAGTTGAAAAGGACAACCCCCTGCCATCTCTTAAATCTTTTGCCTTCGGGGTCAGATTTCCAGGGTTAGTCCCTCCATGCCGATAAATTACCGTTGGCTGTTTCTTTTTCGCCTGCGGAATTGCAACTGCCTTCTCTTTTGCCTCGGACTTTTCAGAAGTAGCTCTTGATGCTTGATAAATTCCATATCCAGCAGCTCCAATTGTTATTAATGCCATTCCACTAACAGCGATTATATCCCCAATTGGAAGAGGTCCATCGGCTACCGCGAGCCCACCACAACTAGCATAAGCAGGAGCCATATAGCCCATAGCCTTTCCTATTTCATTCACAAGTGTTTTGCCGAATTCCAAGATTTCATTCCAAGATCGCCCTGTATCATCAACTCTATTCACCGGATTATTCCCACAATAGGCAAACATATTATAACCTGCTACGCCTTGCCCAGTAGATACATACCCATCCGCATTAATAAACCTTCCAATCTGCGGGTCATAATACCTGCTCTCCAGATAATAGTACCCACTCTCGG
>CAZRZV010000131.1:0-3188 GCA_964604665.1 uncultured Faecalimonas sp.
AAATCTTGAAGAAAAAACTGTCACCGTTTCGGTTAAGAATAAGGATTTATATAGCAAGATTCAAAATTCCGAATCGGTTTGCGTCTCGGTAAGATTAGATGATGACTTTAAAGAAGATAATATATATAATGTCTGTACACCTGAATACTATATTCGTTCTATTCAATATTTGAATGAAAAATTAAATCATCCAGTATTCTACATATTTTCAGACCGTACAGATAGAACAAAACGTATTTTCAATCATCTTGATGTTAATATGGTATTCGAAGCAGGAAGTGACCCGGATTATGAGAAACTTCGCATCATGAGTAGATGTAAACACTTTATTTTAGCGAACAGCAGTTTTAGCTGGTGGTGTCAGTATCTCTCTGTAAATAAGGATAAGATAGTGGTGGCCCCATCAAGATGGTATAATACCGAATACTTTCCGGATATTTACAGTAGTGATTGGATTTTGATAGACCCATAAATGTATATCATTTCGTTCATAAGAATTATTGAAGGAGCAATATATGGTTTCAATAGTTGTACCGGTTTATAATGCAGAAAAAACTTTGATAAGATGTGTGGAATCGCTGATAAATCAGACTTATAAAAATATTGAGATTATCCTTGTAAATGATGGCTCTACGGATCATTCTGCACAAATATGCAAAGAACTTACTGAAAAATATCAATTTATAAAATATGTTGAAAAAGCGAACGGCGGAGCAAGCTCGGCAAGAAATGTGGGAATCGAAAATTCTGCCGGTCAATATATTATGTTCATTGACAGTGACGATACAGTTGAGCCAAGATGGTGTGAATCCTTAAGAACAAATTTTGATAACGAAGAAATTGATCTTGGCATATGTAATTATTATTGTAAATTTAGGGATACCTGTGATATTTTTCATGAAAATGCAATACAAGAGAAAGAATTATTCTTATCCGGGACGGATTTATGGAAGATATTTGATATCAATTTGCTTCATCAACCGTTTGATAAGATGTATAAACGTTCGATTTTAGAAGAGTATCATATCCGTTTTGATACATCTTTACCGATTGGTGAGGATCTTATGTTTAATATTGAATATATTTCTAAAGTTCGGAGGATATATTTGACATCTGAGCGTTTCTATTGTTATTACTACGGAAGAGAAGATTCCCTTTCCAATCGCTTTTACGATAATTATTATGAGATTCATAAGTCGATCTATATAAAATTAAGAGAGATTTATTCTGAGATGATACTTCATAATGCCGAATGGAGAAAACAGTTCTATTTGCATTATTATCATATGGCGATGTTCGCATTGTTTTATGTCTTTCGTAATCAAAAAATCAGAAATAAAGATAGGATTCTATGGATAGATACTATCTTGCAAGACGATGAATTTGGTAGGTGCCTAGGGGAAGTCGAGATATCGAATAAAAAAATGGAGAGATTGCTAAGAAAGAAAAAACCTTATCTGTTTTTGTTGTATCACTATGAGATTCGTATCAAAGAAAAAGTATATAGCATAGTACATTTTCGAAAATAGAGAGATGATGGATGCTCCCTGTATTTTGCAGGAGGCATCCATTTTGATTTTATTCCTCAATAATCTGTATTTCCAAAAAGTCAAAATCAATATGTTCCACGAAACTATCCTGATAGAAACGAGTCTTATCCCTTTTTTTGAATTCTTCTATATTGGCATCCAGCCAGATTGGTTTACTCAGGTCAAATTCATAGCAAATGGCATCCAATGCGTGGAAAATTTTATGTGTTCTGGTATCGTCTGTCTCCTCGCAAATTACCGTATCTTTGATTAAATGATTATCATTCCAAATCTTTCCCCATAAACGAAACATAGTATAGAATCTCCTTGTTTATTCTGATAACGTATTATACCCGATTTATTACAAAGATTTCAATATTTATAATTGATTTTCCCAAATGTTTGTGATAGGCTACATAGGTGACAAGACAGTAGAATATACAGAAAAATGCAATGTGGAATCATTGCGGGAGGAAAAGAAATATGGAAGCACTAAAAAAGTGGTTAAATCGAGTTTTTGTTGATGGATTAACAGGGATGGCACAGGGACTTTTCGCAACCCTGATTGTGGGAACCATCGTACAACAGGTAGGAAAATTAATAGGCGGCAGTGCAGGAGATATGGTGTCACTTATCGGCTCATTTGCAATGGCATTTACCGGTGCGGGTATCGGTATCGGTGTAGCTTATCGCTTCAAGGAAAGCCCATTGGTAGTGATTTCAGCTGCGGTGGCAGGTATGGTAGGAGCTTTTGCAAGTAAACTTTTGGCCGGAACGGTTTTGGCGGGCGGAGCGGTTACATTAGCCGGACCGGGAGAACCGTTAGGAGCATTTTTGGCGGCTTATGTAGGAATTGAATTGGGACATCTCGTCTCCGGGAAAACAAAAGTAGATATCCTGGTAACACCGATTGTAACGATTGGTGCAGGTTCTGCCGTGGGACTTGTTTTAGGCCCGCCGATTTCAAAATTTATGTTAGCTCTCGGGGAACTGATTAATTGGGGGACAGAACAGCAACCGTTTTTGATGGGAATTATTGTATCTGTATTAATGGGAATGATTTTAACGCTTCCTATCAGTTCGGCAGCTTTGGGAGTTATTTTAAATTTGTCAGGTCTGGCAGCCGGAGCGGCAACAGTAGGATGCTGCTGTAATATGGTAGGATTTGCAGTTGCAAGTTATCGTGAGAACAGAGTCGGCGGTTTGGTAGCACAGGGTATCGGAACATCTATGTTGCAAGTGCCTAATATTGTGCGCAAGCCGATTATCTGGCTTCCTGTAATATTATCGAGCGCCATTTTAGGACCTGTAGGAACTATGGTATTTCATATGACCAACAATGCAACCGGTTCCGGAATGGGCACGGCAGGATTTGTGGGTCAGATTATGACATGGCAGACAATGGCCGCTGTGGAATCTCCGCAGATAGTACTGCTTAAAATTCTTTTGATTCAGATTGTGTTGCCTGCAATTGTGACACTTGCTATTTCTGAATTGATGAGAAAGAAAAAATGGATTAAATATGGAGATATGAAATTGGAATTGTAATAGGTAGGATACCGTTGTTGGCAAATGACAACGGTATCTTTCTTTCTGTGAAAAGCATAGCACAATCACACTTTCTGTGGTATAATGATAGAGAAGGTTTCAAGATAGATA
>CAZRZV010000132.1:0-3144 GCA_964604665.1 uncultured Faecalimonas sp.
AAATCTGGTGGGTGTCCTCCCTGATGACGAACAGGTTGTAATCGTTACAAAACAAGGCGAACCTGTAATAGAATTGGAATCCCTTGCGGTAAAGGCTTACTTAAATATTTGCAAGCTTATTACCGGAGAGGAAACGCCTTTCCTAAACCTCAACTCCAACGGTGGTGTCTTCAAAAAAATCTCACGTATTTTTGGAAGTCATTAGGAGGTGGAGCATGAGCGTATTTGAGACAAAGAAGAAAAATTCTTCCGTTTTAATTGCAAAAGATAGGTTGAAAGTATTACTTGTTTCAGACCGCGTAAGCTGTACACCCGATACCTTGGAAAAAATCAAATTGGAACTGTACAAAACAGTCTCAAAATACCTTGATGTTACAAAAGAAAATTTTGACGTGCAAATTTCGCACAATGATATACATATTAAACTTACAGGAGAAAACTCGTGAACTTCTTAAAAAATGTATTAAAAAAATATCATTTAAAAGATTACAATTTCACATTGGTTATTGCAGTCATATTGCTTTCCATTATTGGCATACTTGCTGTCGGAAGTGCATTGCCGTCTGCCCAGTCTAAGCAAATTATCGGTATGGTTCTGGGCTTACTTGCCATGCTTGTGATTTCTTTTGTTGATTATGACTGGGTTCTGAATTTTCATTGGATAATTTATGGTTTAAATCTGTTTTTGTTATTCTGGGTTGCATTTTTCGGAGTAGAATTCAACAATGCACAGCGATGGATTGATTTAGGCTTTACTACGTTACAGCCATCCGATTTTACAAAGATTTTCATGATTTTATTTTTTGCAAAATATCTGTCAGACCATGAAACAGAGATATCCCGTCCAAAAACAATTATAACGGCTATCATTTTAATTCTCCCGTCTTTGTACCTGATTGTAACACAACCGAACCTTTCCAATACCATTTGTATTGCCGCAATATTTTTTGTGTTATTATATTTAGGGGGACTGAATTATAAAATTGTAGGCTCTGTTTTAGCCGTCAGTGCAGCGGCAATTATCATTTTCTTAATGGTTATTTCGTATGCACAGAGCGCAAATTTACCATTTTTAAAAGGCTATCAACTGGAGCGTGTCTTAGCTTGGAGATATCCGGAACAATATGCCGGCAGTATCGGATTGCAGCAGCAAAATTCTATTATGGCAATCGGTTCGGGTCAATTAGCTGGAAAAGGATTAAATAATAACTCCTTTACTTCCGTTAAAAACGGAAACTTCCTAATTGAATCCGAAACGGACTTTATATTTGCGATTATTGGTGAAGAATTGGGATTTGTGGGTTGTTGTATTGTCATATTTTTGTTATTATTAATAATCATACAATGTATTAGAATCGGTATGAAATCCCAGAATTTGGCCGGTCAAATCATATGCGGCGGTGTAGCTGCAATGATAGGAATACAGAGTTTTATTAATATGGGAGTTGCAACAGGTGTATTACCTAACACAGGTTTATCACTACCATTTGTAAGTGCAGGCTTAACATCGATTATATGCTTTTATATAAGCATCGGTTTTGTCTTGAATGTCGGTTTGCAACCCAAAAAATATTAGGAGGAGATAGCGTATGAATATTGGTTTAATTGCTCATGATGCCAAGAAAACATTGATGCAGAATTTTTGTATCGCCTACAGAGGGATTCTGTGCAAACATGATTTATTTGCAACGGAAACTACAGGGCGCTTAGTAGAAGAGGTGACCAATCTCTCTATTCATAAGTTTTTGGCGGGACCATTAGGTGGTATGCAGCAGTTGGGAAGTCAGATCACACAAAACAATCTGGATGCACTGATATTTCTGAGGGATGCCATGGCGCCGAAGCCACATGAACCGAATGTAAATGATGTTGTTCGTTTATGTGACATGCACAACATACCAATGGCGACAAACCTTGCCACAGCTGAGCTGATAATTCTTGCTATCGACAGAGGAGATTTAGACTGGCGTGAAATGTATAAATAAAAAAAGAAAAAATCATAGCATGTATGGATATCGGCGCAGAAAAAGTAATCCGCTGAAAGTAGTGATTCCGGTATTGGCTCTTGTACTGCTTGGCTTCATTGCCGTATTTGTATTTAACAGCAAATCTTCCGTATATGCATATGAAAAGGATTATTATAATAAACCTTTGTATTCAGAAAATTTAAAGATAGATGAATTATGTGTCGCTGCGCAAAATGTATCCTGCGCAGACATCGAGACTGATGAGAGTCTGCATGCGGCGGCTCTGTTTGACTTGGATGATGCACGTGTCATATGTGCAGATAAGATTCACGACAGAGTATATCCGGCAAGCACGACGAAGATATTGACTGCTTATCTGGCTTTAAAATACGGAAATTTGGAAGATGTAATTACTGTGTCAGAGACAGCGACCGGTGTTCCTCTTGATTCTTCCAGAGCAGGGCTTCTAACCGGCGACCAGCTTACACTGGAAACTTTGTTATACGGGTTGATGTTACCTTCAGGAAACGACAGTGCTGTTGCGATTGCTGAATATATTTCAGGAAGTGAAGAAGAATTTGTTGCTCTGATGAACCGGGAAGCGAAGTTACTCGGTGCAACCAATTCTAATTTTGTCAATTCACATGGTTACCATAATAAAAATCATTATACAACGGCATACGATTTATATCTTATTTTCAATGAATGTGTGAAAAATGAAACATTTTTAAAAATTATATCCACAGCAGATTATACAACGAATATTACACAGCGAAATGGTACTTATCGAACTGTGACATGGAGACAGTCGAATCAATATATTAACGGAACGCGTGAAATGCCAAGTGGTGTTACTGTAGTTGGAGGAAAAACCGGAACTACGGATGAGGCGGGTAATTGTTTAATTATGTATGCAACGGCAAATGATTCCAATCCGAATATTTCCATTGTTATGGGAGCGGATGATAAGTCAATGCTCTATGAAAATATGAACCATCTGATTTCAAAAATTGCAGATAAATAAAATAAAGAGGGTTCTCAGATGAGTTCCCTCTTTATCATATTTTTAATCAT
Organism: uncultured Faecalimonas sp.; assembly: GCA_964604665.1. GTDB lineage: Bacteria > Bacillota > Clostridia > Lachnospirales > Lachnospiraceae > Faecalimonas. The sequence goes on from CAZRZV010000132.1 coordinate 3,042, forward strand.
TTCCCATACTGTCAATACGTCCAAACAGACTGATTAAATACAATCCGCAAAGACCAACCAGTGTGTAAACAATTCTTGAAAGCCATGACAGGTCTCCAAATAA
>CAZRZV010000133.1:0-3047 GCA_964604665.1 uncultured Faecalimonas sp.
GCAGCTATCGAAGCAAATGAAGCAGGCGCTAACGTTATGATTGTAACGAAACTCCGTATCGGTGATGCGAATACAATGATGGCAGAAGGTGGTATCCAGGCTGCCGATAAAGAAAATGACTCACCTGCACAACATTACTTAGACGTAATGGGCGGTGGACATTTCGCAAATGTTCCTGAACTTGTTGAAAAATTGGTTTGCGACGGACCTATCGCAATCAACTGGCTTGACAAGTTAGGTGTATTATTTGATAAAGACGAAAATGGAAACATGATTACGACACACGGTGGTGGAACATCCCGCAAGAGAATGCATGCTGCAGCTGACTACTCAGGAGCAGAAATCATGAGAACACTTCGTGACGAAGTATTGAACAGAAAGATTCCTGTAGTTGACTTTACGGCAGCGATTGAAATTATCAAAGATACAGACGGTAAGGCAGCAGGTGCTGTTCTTATGAACATGGAAACCAAAGAAATCTTAGTAGCCAGAGCAAAAACTGTTATCATCGCAACAGGTGGAGCAGGACGTATGCATTACCAAGGTTTCCCAACATCAAACCATTATGGTGCAACAGCAGATGGTCTTGTACTTGCATATCGTGCAGGCGCTCCGTTGTTATACCAGGATACATTGCAATATCACCCAACAGGTGTTGCATTCCCGTCACAAATCTACGGAGCACTTGTAACAGAAAAAGTTCGTTCTATGGGCGCTATGTTTGTCAATGTTGACGGTGAAGTATTTATGCACCCACTGGAAACCCGTGACGTTGCAGCATCCGGAATCATTCGTGAATGTAAAGAGAGAGGCAAGGGTGTTAAGACGCCTCTGGCAGAAGGTATCTGGCTTGATACTCCAATGATTGACATGATTCATGGAGAAGGGACTCTGGAAAAGAGACTTCCGGGTATGCTTCGTATGTATTTAAGATGTGGTATCGACATGAGAGAGGTGCCGATTGTAATCTATCCAACACTTCACTACCAAAACGGTGGTATTAAGATTGGTGTGAATGGTATGTCAGAAATCGAAAACCTTTATGTAGCAGGAGAAGCAGTCGGAGGAATCCACGGAAGAAACCGACTCATGGGAAATTCGCTTCTTGATATTATTGTATTTGGACGTAATGCAGGACAACAGGCAGGTGCCAAATGTAAAGAAGTGGAATTGAAAGAATTAACACTTTCACATGTAGATGAGTTCTCTAAGATGCTCGCAGATGCAGGTATTGAACCAAAGGTAGTATCTCCTAAGTTATTGCCGGACTACAGACCGGAAGGTGTAGCCAGATTAAACTAGGAATGAGATAATAAGTATTGGATTTCCAACACTAAGGTTACTTGGTGTTGGAATTCATACTGTAAAACAGGAGGAGAAAAATATGTCACTGTTAGGTGGAGCAATCACAGTAAAAGGAGTTACTTTTTTACTGTTTTGTGTTCTTGCAATCGCGGTATTAGGTTACGTTCTCGGACGTATTACAATTAAAGGGGTCAACCTTGGTACGGCAGGTGTATTTATCGTTGCATTACTTTTTGGATGTTTCTTCTTTGGACCATTAAAAGAACAGCTTGTGGTTATGGGAACATCAGGGGAAGCGGTAACATTTGTAGATAAAGCATTGAAAACTATTGAAAGTTTAGGATTGATTTTATTCGTAACTTCAGTAGGATTTATCGCAGGACCAAAATTTTTCGGAAATATGAAAAAGAACTTTAAATCATATGTTCTTTTAGGGGTATTGATTATCGTTGCAGGTGGTCTTTCTGCAATCGGCTGTATTTATTTGGGAAGAGCGTTGGGAGAAACCAATTATGCTGAATTTACAGCTATGATTGTCGGATTACTTTCAGGCTCTCTTACCTCTACACCGGCTTTCTCAGCTGCGAAAGATACGGTTGCAGCTGAATACGTAAATGCAGTAGCAGTAGGACACGGTATCGCCTATTTATTTGGTGTAATCGGTGTAGTCCTTTTCGTTCAATTGATTCCAAAGCTTACAAAAGCAAATATGGCTGAAGAGAGAGCAAAACTTGTGCAGGTTTCTGAAGGCGAAGAAAAGAAAGCATACACAGGAAAATTAATTAAATTAGACGGATTTGGATTTGCAGCATTTTCATTGGCGGCAATTATTGGCGTGTTTGTGGGAGCAATCAAATTCGGCTCGATATTTTCACTGACTACAACAGGCGGATGTCTCTTGGTAGCATTAGTGTTCGGACATTTTGGAAGAATCGGAAAAGTGAGTATCATGCCATCAGAGGGAACATTGAAAGTGTTTAGAGAATTCGGACTTATGCTGTTCTTAATTGGTGCAGGTATTCCGGGTGGTGCAGAATTCGTAGCAATGTTTGATGTAATGTATTTCGTATACGGAGTCATTATGACAATTGTTCCGATGATTCTCGGTTACTTATTTGCAAAATATGTATTAAAATTAAGTCTGTTAAACAATCTTGGCTCTATCACAGGTGGTATGACAAGTACACCGGCTCTTGGAACTTTGATTGGTACAGCAGGAACAGAGGACGTGGCATCAGCATATGCGGCTACCTATCCAATTGCATTGATTGCAGTTGTGTTAGTATCTCAGTTCTTAATTATCTTCTTTAGCTAATAAAGAAAAATGGAGGGAATATCATGCGTGAGATTAACGTAAATCAGATTACAGATGTGGTAGAGAGATTGTGTATTGAAGCAAATACACACCTTCCAAGCGACGTAAAATGTGCTATCAAGGATTGCAGAGCATGCGAAGATTGGGCAATTGCACAAGGCGTTTTGGATAATATTATCACAAACTTTGAAATCGCAGACAGCGAAAACGTGCCGATTTGTCAGGATACAGGTATGGCATGTGTATTCTTAGAAATCGGACAAGATGTACACCTAGTAGGTGGAAATCTTGCGGAAGCAGTAGATGAAGGTGTTCGCCGTGGTTATACAAACGGTTACCTTCGTAAATCAGTAGTAGGTGACCCTGTTCGCCGTGGTAACACAGGTGACAATACACCGGCTATGCTTTACACAGAAATCGTTCCGGG
>CAZRZV010000134.1:0-3026 GCA_964604665.1 uncultured Faecalimonas sp.
ATCGTGCTTGCCTGTGAGCCTGTAACAGAGAGAATGTCACCCCATGCTCCATAAGAATATTCTACTATAGTCGTACCGGTACTGTCAATGATTCCTATGATGTCTCCCTGCAAATTGAAGGTATAATAATAGGTCTCCTCGCTTGTTCCATTCTTCCTGATAAATCCATAAACCGAATTTCCATCGTCATACAGGAAATATAACTCTTCATCGCCGGTCTTCTGACCTCTCAAGATACCATCTGACCAATAGTAGGTGGTCACTGTGACATCTGTTGTTGCACTTGATGTACTTCCTAGTTCCTTACATATACGAAGTCCGTCTGCATTATACGAATAAGTAACAGCGGCAGAACCGAGGTATATGGAGAACAATTGTCTTCCACTTGTCCATCCCATATAACGTCCGTTGATATAACGTGTCGGATTACCAATTTCATCATAAATGATGTTGTTATTATTGTAACCTGTTAACAAGTCCGGCCACTGGGAATCCCCATATGTATAAGTTGATGTATTGGTACCATCAGAAACTGTTGTAATATTACCATGGGAATCATATGTATAAGTATAATTCATACCATCATAGGACGCCGCCATCAGCCGGTTTCCACTGTCATATGTATATGTTGCGATAACTTCCCCGTTCTTGCTGATTGAGGTAATGTTTCCAACGGCATCGTAGGTATATTCCAGAATATCAGAACCATTTTGAACCTTTTTCACCAAAGTAGTTGTCTGACCTTCTCCTGCTCCTTCCAAATATGTATAGGTAGTCACAAATGGAGTCTGGGTATTTATGGTTCTGGTTTGAAGACGGGCCAGACCATCATACTGGTAACCAATCTTCTGTGTTCCATTTAACTTCACGCCATAAATCAGACCATTCTTTTGTCCTTCCACTTCTGAATTTCCATAAATGTATCCGTCTTTTATCAAAACATTTCCCAAAGACCACTGGCGAAGCTTGATTCGATTATAATTATCATATGCGTAAGCAGTGCTCTGTCCGTCTGTCGATGTCGCTCTTACAGTTCTTCCAATCAAGTCATATTCGTACCTGGTAGTGACATCTGCCAATGCGTCGTGACTTTGAATCACATTGCCACCCTTATCATAAACATAAGACCTCTTGTCAGAGCCATTCACCTTTTCGGACACAAGCCTGTCCTGTTCGTCGTAAACATAGGTTAAAAATACACCATTTCCATAATTAAATCTTGATACCAGTGATGAACTGTCATCTCGATAAATTTTTTCACTCAGCAGTTTCTGCCCTGCCAGTATTCTGGTAGGTCTGGCAAAAGAGTCATACTTGAAATAATAGTTCAGATAACCAGTACTAATATATTCCAAATCGTCATTCGTATTATGACCAATGTAGACAATGCCAGTACCATCCACAAGTCTGTTCGTACCTATACTACCATAGTAATCATGCACACACTCCGTCCTATTGCCATTTCCATAGGTAACGCTTTCCATGCGTCCGCACTCATCGTAAGTATAGCTGGTGACATTCCCTCGGGAATCGGTAGTCGTATGCAGATAATTGCCATTGTCCTGATATGTTGCCGTAGAAGTAATCTTGTCTGTATACCCTGCTTCTGTGCTTTCTATGGTAGAAGAAGATACATTTCCGTGATTATCATAAGTCATGGTGTATTTCAATCCGATATCACTGGTTGCGGACGTCAGATTGTTTTTCGCATCATAGGTATAATCATAATGGTTCCCTGTCGGTGTAATTAACTTGCTGAGATTATCATTTCCGTCATACTGGAAGGACTGATTCTGCTTTGCATAATCTGCCGTAGATACCACATTTCCTTTATCATCATAGGTATAACTGTTCATCGTATCCTTATAAAGAAACAGGTTATCAAAGTACGCTACATTTTTATTATAATCATAAAAACACATCACTTTTATATGTGTATAAGGTTTTGTAATGCGAAATGCTTCGGAAGTGTATTGCCAATCCGTTACATATTCGTTAAACCTAGCCTTGAACCATTGAGATGTTCCGTCCGTACACATCACTTCCACATACAACGCGAAACTGTCATCGTTTGTTTGGATGGCATGATTTGAAACCGCATTCGCTTTTGCCCATCCTCCAAAGGAGTAGATATCACCTGCCTGTCCCGACAGAGGAATTGTCTGCAAAACACGCTGTGCTTTTGTTCCAAAGCCGTACACTTTACAGGAAGACTGTCCGCTTCGCTTTTGTTCCGTGGTTCCGAGCACCTGACCTGACGACGAATAAGGTGCAGTATATCCATTCGGCACAGCACTATAACTTTCAAATCCGGAATTTGAAATCAAGTTGATTGGATTTTCAGAAATTCCTTCTTCCAGTTGTACGCTATCGATATATACCGTTCCGGAAGCATTGTATAATCCCACACCGACACGATGAATCGTTTCATCTCCTGTTAAAGTTACAGTAACCGAAACTTTCTGATAGCCATGATTTATCTCTGTATCACTTGTTCCTACAAGCATATCCGACAGATAACTTGTCGCACCGTTCGAATCCAGTACTACGATTTCAACTCCTGCTCCATAACCCTCTTCTGCTTGTACGTTTTCTGTTTTCAGATATGCGGAAAATGTATATGTACGTTCACTTCCCAGGGCCGGAGATTGAAGGAGAACATCTATCACCGCGTTATCACTTGTGATTTTAACAGGTTTGGATGAAATCAATCCTCCGCCTGTTAATTCAGTAACTTCCGCGCTTGGATTTTCCCGATAAACCTGCCAATAATCAAGTCCTTGTACGAATATCGGATTAAACAGCAGATTATTTGTATAAAAATTTCCATTGGAACTGCTTGTCACTTTATTATTTTTAAAGATGCCGTTTCCTCTGGTAATATTATTTTGATAATTCTGACTGTATATGTTCTGAAAATCATCATATACGCAGGTTGGTCTTCCCACCGTATCAAACTGATATGTAATACCTTTATTATCCTGATCCACGATACGTGTCTGATTCTGAGAATAAGTATATGTATT
>CAZRZV010000135.1:0-1203 GCA_964604665.1 uncultured Faecalimonas sp.
GAAACTGGCGACAAGTCACTGTACGAATCTTATAGGAACCGCGAAGGAACGGTATCCACGTGTGAGTACTCACGACACACACGGGAGAGTGTACAGTCACCGCTTGTCGTACTGAAGTTCAATAGTACGAAAAGGAGGCGACTTTTTTTATGGCAAGTCAAGTAATGAGAATTACACTCAAAGCATATGAACATCAATTAGTTGATGCATCTGCTAAGAAAATCATCGAAACTGTAAAGAAAAACGGATCACAAGTGAGTGGACCAGTACCACTTCCAACTAAGAAGGAAGTAGTAACAATCTTAAGAGCGGTTCACAAATACAAAGATTCCAGAGAACAGTTCGAACAAAGAACTCACAAAAGACTCATTGATATCATTGCACCAACACAGAAAACTGTTGACGCATTATCCAGATTGGAAATGCCGGCCGGTGTATATATCGATATCAAAATGAAAACAAAGTAAGAGTTCGGTAACTAATTAACAGACAGTAAGAATCCTACAATTTAGGATGAACACGAAAGTGTTCCGCTGTAAATCACAGGAGGTAGTAATAATGAAGAAAGCTATTTTAGCGACAAAAGTCGGAATGACTCAAATCTTCAATGAGGACGGAGTGTTAACTCCGGTAACAGTTCTTCAAGCTGGCCCTTGCGTGGTAACACAAATCAAGACAGTTGAGAACGATGGTTACAGTGCTGTCCAAGTCGGTTTTGTAGATAAGAAGGACAAAATCGTAACAAAAGACGGTAACGGTAAAAAAGAAATTGCACACAGAAACGGTGCAACAAAAGCAGAAAAAGGACATTTTGCAAAAGCTGGTGTTTCAAGCAAGAGATTTGTAAGAGAATTCAAGTTTGAAAATGCTGACGAGTACACATTAGGCCAAGAAATCAAAGCTGACATTTTTGCTGCAAACGATAAAATCGATGCAACAGCAATTTCAAAAGGTAAAGGTTTCCAAGGCGCAATCAAGAGACATAACCAACACAGAGGACCTATGACTCACGGTTCTAAGTTCCATCGTCACGCTGGTTCAAACGGTGCTGCATCTGATCCAAGTAAGGTATTCAAAGGTAAAAAGATGCCTGGACAAATGGGAAGCAAGAGAATTACAATTCAAAATCTTGAAATCGTAAGAGTATATGCTTAAAAAAATTTAATCTAAGTAAAAGGATAAGTTCCGGGACCTAAGAAATAT
>CAZRZV010000135.1:1213-3000 GCA_964604665.1 uncultured Faecalimonas sp.
ATTAAAGAAAGTGTTAAGGCAAACTAGTCTTAAATAGGAAAGGAGGAACACTGACATGGCAAACGTAAAAGTTTACAATATCGAAGGTAAAGAAGTTGGAACAATCGACTTAAGCGATGCTGTATTTGGTGTAGAAGTTAACGAACACTTATTACACATGGCAGTTGTGCAACAACTTGCAAATAAACGTCAAGGAACTCAAAAAGCAAAAACTCGCTCAGAAGTTTCAGGCGGTGGCAGAAAACCATGGAGACAAAAAGGGACAGGTCATGCAAGACAAGGTTCTACAAGAGCTCCACAATGGACAGGCGGTGGAGTTGTATTTGCTCCAACACCAAGAGACTACTCTTTTAAATTAAATAAGAAAGAAAAGAGAGCAGCTCTTAAATCAGCTCTTACATCAAGAGTATTAGAAAACAAATTCATCGTTGTTGATGAAATGAACTTTGATGAAATCAAAACAAAGAATTTCAAAAACATGTTAGATAACTTATCAGTAGCAAAGGCATTGGTTGTATTAGAGGATGGAAACAATAACGCAGCATTATCTGCAAGAAATATTGCTGATGTTAAGACAGCTTGGACAAATACACTCAATGTATACGATATCTTAAAATATAACACAGTAATCGTATCAAAAGCTGCTGTGGCAACAATTGAGGAGGTGTACGCATAATGGCAAATATTCAATATTATGATGTAATCCTTAAACCAGTAATTACGGAAAAGAGTATGGAGCTTATGGCTGACAAGAAATATACTTTCTTAGTACACACAGAAGCTACAAAGTCTCAAGTAAAAGAAGCAGTTGAAAAAATGTTCAAAGGAACAAAGGTAAAAAGCGTAAATACCATGAACCTCGACGGTAAAACAAAGAGACGTGGTATGACATCCGGAAAAACTGCTAAGACAAAGAAAGCAATCGTTCAATTAACTGCTGATTCAGCAGATATCGAAATCTTCGAGGGATTATAAGATTAACGAAAGCAAAAGAAACTATGCGCATACAAGCGCGACAATAAATAATTAGAATTGAAAGGAGTGAACGTAATGGGAATTAAAGCATATCGCCCATATACACCTTCCAGAAGACATATGACTGGTTCTGATTTCTCTGAAATCACAAAAACAACTCCGGAAAAGTCTTTATTGGCTTCAAAGAGCAAAACTGCCGGTCGTAACAATCAAGGGAAAATTACAGTAAGACACCGCGGAGGCGGAGTAAAAAGAAAATACAGAGTTATCGACTTTAAGAGAAATAAAGACGGTATTGCTGCAACAGTAATCGGTATCGAATATGATCCAAACAGAACAGCAAACATCGCACTTATCTGCTATGCAGATGGTGAGAAAGCATATATTCTTGCACCACAAGGTTTAACAGATGGTATGAAGGTTATGAATGGACCGGAAGCTGAAGTCAGAGTAGGAAACTGCTTACCGCTTTCAGAAATCCCGGTTGGTACACAAATCCACAACATCGAGTTACACCCTGGCCATGGCGGACAATTAGTTCGTTCAGCTGGTAACAGCGCACAATTAATGGCAAAAGAAGGAAAATACGCAACACTCAGATTACCATCAGGTGAAATGAGAATGGTTCCAATTAACTGTAGAGCATCAATTGGTGTTGTAGGTAATGGAGACCACAACTTGATTAACATTGGTAAAGCAGGACGTAAGCGTCACATGGGTATCAGACCTACGGTTCGTGGTTCTGTTATGAACCCGAATGAACATCCTCTTGGAGGTGGTGAGGGTAAGGCGCCCATCGGTCGTCCCGGTCC
>CAZRZV010000136.1:0-2903 GCA_964604665.1 uncultured Faecalimonas sp.
TCTCTATCAAAAACATATTTCACTAATTTAGACTCGTTTTTCATACTAAAAATCACAGGAATAACTGCTCCCATAAAACCTATGATAATGGAATCTAATGTAACTATTCCATCTACTAACTTGTCAATATTTAAACTACTTATCGGGTTGAACGATAAACAGTTAAATGTAATCGTTATTATTATTGCAATTATATGTGGATATATTCTTTCCCATCTATACGAAATATTCTTTATATTCATCAAATCACACCCTATTTTAGTATATCTTGTATATAACTTTTCTTTGCCAAGTATTTTTCAATCATAATCCTTGTTGCATACTCGAATGCTAATGCAGTCCTTTTTTCTAATCTGAATCCAATATAGTCACAAATCTCTGCATTAAATAAATTTATTACGTCAAAATCATCCGGACCATCATCATCCCTTACTTTTAATACCGCGTCAGTAACAATATCTAGATTATCATATATATCGTCGAAAATGATTGGTATTTGTTCAGCACTCAGTCCCTTCTTAGGTTGTCTTCCTCTTCCAAGCGAAAATACCATTGTACCTGACTTTCCGCCCAATTCATTGTAACTGTTTATTAATTTACTTAATGGCCTGTGTGTTTCTTCAATTGCGTGCACATTAGCAACTCTCAATACAAATTGTCGAAAATTCTTTTTCCGTAATTCGTTCATATCTACTTTCTGACAAATATGCAGCAATACTATCATGCTCTCTTGGTCATCCCATACTTTGTTAATGTATTTTTCCAATTTCCTTTTTCCCATTGCAAATCTATTACATTGAATCATCGCTACCTGTATTTGTGAATCATACAACATAAGCAAATCTTCACCTATATATTCATCATCACTCAATTCAATTGGCTTTGCTTCCTCTGCTTTTTTTACAATGGATGGAATATTAGTATCTCTTAATTTCAAAAACCTTATTTTCCATATTTTATTTTCCTTATCTCCTTCTAATTCCTCTAATCTGGCAACAATACCATCAAATTCTACTTCCTTCTTTTCGTATCCTTCATCAACAGCTTTCTTAATCCATGATTCAAAATCAAATCTCTTAGGACTAACATCTTGTTTATTTTTCATTATACATACCGTATAATACTCAAATTTAATATTTCTTATGTATGCCATATCAGTCTCCTTCTCTAAACACCTTACAAAAACAACCCTATTTCCATAATATTCCTTTTTTCGACATTATGCAATAAAAATGCACCACTCCGGCAAGAGCAATGCATTTTTAGGGCTAAACTTGTGTTTAGGGAGGACATAATAATTTATACACTTATTACATTTTATAATATAGCATATTTGAAACGAACATATCGAACAAAACGAACAAAGTTTAAATTTCTTTGATAAATCTTTCGTATTCCATTCTTACACTATCACCAGTAGCATTCCTTCCAATCCGAATTGCAACCTGTTCCCATGTCATACCTTCGAATATTTTATACCGGATAATACGCTGCATCCGGTTCGGAATGGTATTTAGCCACTGTTCAACTTGTACTTTTAATTCTTCTGCCCTCTGTTTCCTTTCATCAAGTGTCTTCTCATACAACCTTAACGCACTATCATCCTTGTAAGTGAAACTCGACCCATGTATCCTAAATCTTCTTTTCTCATAGGGAAAATCAGGATTGCTCCCGCTAACACTAGCCTGCACTATTGTTGCCTTTCGATTTTTCAGCTTTCTAATATCCGCCTCAGTGTCTCTGATGTTCTCACAAGCATCTATGTAATCATTCAAAATATGTTTGTTCACTGCTTTACCTCCCATCTGCACTAACTATCCATATACCTTACTTCTACGTCTTAAATATCCCAATACATCATATTTTTTAATATCTTTTGATTTCATGCGGAATACTGTAGTGTATCGTATTTCTGGTATGGATTCTATTCCCCTTTTCGTATTTGTCGCATTCTTCAACAGGACACCCTCTTCTGTGCCCTGTGATGTATATGTAATCACATCCATTTTTATCGTTTTCTCCTCTGTATTTACACGTCTTGCATTTACGTCTGTTTTTACTGATTTTATTAGTCATCTTTTTCCTCCGCGAGTGCTTTTACTGATTCTTTCACGATAGCGTGAGTTTTTGCCACTCCTACATTTCCACCGCAGTATTCTTCGGCGTATAATTCAATGTACTCTTCCGGTGTTCTAAATCGGTTACTCATGTTTTATTTCTCCTCTCTTTCAATTTCTGCTCGGCTTCGGTTTTTGTGATGAAAACGGTTTTGCCAACTTCATCATTCATATACGCTTCAAATTTATTTTCTTCAACAAAACTGTATAGATATTCGCAATTATCACAGTTCCTGCTCCTGCAATCTAATGTATCTCCACCGCAATCTTGAGCAACCATATATACAGATGTTCCAACCGCACAAGGCAGTTTCAGCAGTTTTCCTTGCTCCTCTAAATCCTCGTATTCTGCCAACTTGTCCGCATATTCCCCATATAAAAATTGTGTTGGTGCATCTCCCATTCCTGAACTGCATAATGCCCATCTTGTTTTTCCATCTTGCCTAAGCGGAATTACATAATGCCCATCTCGTTTTTTAGTCAATCTCTCCAATTCTTTCTATCCTCCATTTCCTCCATTATTAGTTCACATTAAACCAATCCGCCAGTTCTCACAAAGATTTCGTTTGTTCTTGCAACTTTTTGATACACCTTAATGCCCTACGCAACACGCAGTTTACAAATGGTGGGTCACAATTTTTGTGTTCGATTTCAAACACTTCCTTGCTTTCTCTTTGCAAAATCTCATATTCTTCTTCAAATGTCATTTCTCTCTTTATTTCATTCTCTGTCATTCTTCATCACTCCAATCTATTGCTTGCCCACACCTATCTCAATATTCGTTAA
>CAZRZV010000137.1:0-2892 GCA_964604665.1 uncultured Faecalimonas sp.
ACAGGTTCTCCGGGATTCATGGAAATCATAAATTCCACATCATCTTTTCCATGGGCTGTATAATCATCCAATTCACGAAATACCATTTCAAATTTCACATCTAAGAAATTCAAATCCAGCAGCCCTTCTTTGATTGCCGCTTCCAATTTCTTAGCCGCATCTTTTCGAAGATTCGATAGCATCAAAGATGACATGGCAAGCTCGCTTTCCGCCTCTTTCAATTTTTTCTGCAAAGTCTCCAAATAATAATCGTAATCTTGTAACTTTATTAGTCTTTCTTCTTTTTCTTTCCAATATGCGAAAATCTCTTCAATTGTATTTCCATATTTTGCTTTTAATCGATTTATTTCATTTAATCTCTTTTCCACCTCGTAGAATTCTTCCTCAGAAAATTCAATCGAATCACGATAATCAGAAAGTTCTCGGTTTAAATCATTTAAAAGGCTGTCTACTTCCGAAAGTTGGTTGCTAAGTTCCGACGCTCTGTTATCATAATGTGCCGCATCCTGAAGACATCTGATTGCACGGCTTAACATATCGCTTGCATTCTGATGCGACTTGGCTGTATAACCATAAGCTTCATCGATATTTTCCGAAATCTTCTTTCCATTTACCATCAGGCGGTATTGTGATTCTAAATCTTCGTCCTCGCCAATTTTCAAATTTGCTTCTTCAATCTCTTTAATTTCAAACTCTAAGAAACTGATTTCCTTGATACGTTCTTTCTCGCCTAATCCGGATGCATCCAATTCTTCTTTATATTGCTTGTAAATATGATACTGCTTTTCCACTTGCTTTTTCACGTCTTGTGTAATGTCTTTTGCAAAGGTATCTAAAATAGATAAATGATTCTTTTTATATAAAAGAGATTGATGTTCATGCTGTCCATGGATATCGATTAAAATGGCGGCAACTTCTTTCAGTTCGGACAATTGTACCGTCTCACCGTTGATTTTGCTCACACTTCGTTTTCCTATTAATTTTCGGCTTAAAACAATCATGCCGTCTTCCGGATAAATATCTTTCTCTTTCAAAAGTTCTGACTGAGTTTCATTGTCCACAGAAAAGGTGAGTTCCACATAACCGGCTTCTTCCTCATTTCTAAGCATATCAGACGAATATCTCCCGCCAAGTGCAAGATTAATAGAGCCGAGAATAATCGACTTTCCGGCTCCTGTTTCCCCTGTTAAAATATTTAATCCTTCTTTGAAATCCACTTCAATCTCGTCAATCAAGGCAAGATTTTTTACATACAAATTATGTAACATTGCTTTCCCCCAGACTCTTTTGCACATCCTATGATTAAGAAACAATTTTCTTGAGTTTGTCCATCACAACTTCTGTATCTTCAACGCTTCGAATTGCACACATAATCGTATCGTCTCCTGCAATACAGCCAACCACTTCATGCCATTTCATATCATCGATTGCTGCCGCAACCGCCATTGCCATGCCCGACACCGTTTTAATCACTAAAATATTTTGAGCCATGTCCATAGAAATGAATCCATCTTTCAAAATACGCGCATACTTCTCGGTGGGCATATTTTCTGTCTGCTTGAGTACAGCATACCTTTGTTTTCCGTTTTCTGACTGCACTTTGGTAAGTTTTAAATCCCGAATATCTCTTGACACGGTTGCCTGTGTTACGCGATAGCCTTCTTGATTTAATCTGTCAGCCAGTTCTTCCTGCGTCTCAATTTGGTATTTATTTACCAATTCTACTATCTTGGCATGTCTGTTTACTTTCATATTTTAGTTTCCTTTCATCTTTTTTCTTAATATCTCCAAGAAACTTACTTTACTTAACTTGAGAAGTTTTGTGGTTTCCTGAGCCCTTCGAATCACAATCCTGTCTCCGGTATGAACAATAATATCCCGGTCACCGTCAAAAGAAATTCCGGCTTCCTCAACTTCTCCGTCTCGTCCTTCTCCCACTTCCAACGTAATCTCGTCCTCTGCCGAGAAGACCATGCTTCTTCCATTCAGAGCATGCGGACAAATCGGTGTAATCACAATCATCGATGCATTCGGCTCTAAAACAGGTCCTCCTGCGGAAAGATTGTACGCTGTCGAGCCTGTCGGTGTAGAAATAATAATTCCGTCCGCACGATAAGAATTTAGAAGTTTCCCATTTACATAAATATTAAAACGAATCACACGGACTTTTCCAAATCTTGCAAGTACAATGTCATTTAGTGCAATGTCTTCCACTTTATCATTCAAGGTTCCCTTGAGCATCATACGTTCTTCTATCACGGGCTTCTCGCTGAGTAATTGGTCAATTGCCTCCTCTGCATTGTGCACTTCAACCTCGGTAAGATATCCCAGTGTTCCGAGATTCACCCCTAAAAGAGGAATATCATAAGAATGAAGTTCGCGCGCAGTGCGAATCAAAGAACCGTCACCGCCAAGCACCAATACACAATCGGTATCTTTCGGAAGCGAATGTCCTTCTTCCGCCAAAATACATTCTCTGCCCTTACTCTCTATATACTTTTGAATGCGCTTTGTCGTCCTAAGTTCTGCGTCCTTACTTCTGTTTGTAATCACATAAAATTTATTCATGCCGTTCCCTCAAATTTATTTTGCTAATGTTTCAAAAGCATTCTCCACTATCTGTTTCCAGTCAATGTCCACCTGCTCCAAAGTACCGATTTCTTTGGTCTTTTGTAAATGTACCAGATATTCGATATTTCCTTCCGGTCCTTTAATCGGTGAGAAATCCAATGCAAGCACCTGAAAACCGATAGAAACCGCATAAGAAAGCACCATCTCAATCACTTCATAATGTGTGCTTTTTTCTCTTACCACACCTTTTTTCCCTACTTTTTCTCTTCCTGCTTCAAACTGTGGTTTTATCAAGGTTACCATATCTCCATCTTGTTTTAA
>CAZRZV010000138.1:0-2878 GCA_964604665.1 uncultured Faecalimonas sp.
TACGCCATCACCATTACGGTCGATTGATGCTGCATTTTTTGTGATGTAATCCAATACCATCTGGCCTTGAAGTTCGGCACCCTGATTTGCATCAAATCCTACATAATATGTATCGTCATTGAATTTCAAAGCAGTCATGTCAAGTTCTCCTGTAGAACTGTTAGATGGCTGACGATTGAACCATACAAGTGGCTTCTCACTGTTTTTTGCGCCTCCTGATGAAGAGCCGCAACCAACAAGTCCGACTGCAAGTACCGCTACCGAGAGCAATGCTAGTAATTTGTGTTTTTTCATTTTCATTTTCCTCCTTGAATTTTTTTCTGTTTCTTTAACTATATCCATTATATTTTGATTTCAGGACAAAAAACATAGAATTTTTTTATATGAATAACGAAAATTTTATGCACTTTTATATCGTTTCCATATTTTTCTTGCACTGTTATGTGTATTTTATACAAAAAAAGAGCATGATATATTTCAATCATGCTCTCTTGTATCTTATTCTTCAATTATGACTTCTTCTGTCATTTCCGTTACTTCTGCTTCTTCTGTTTCAGGAACTTCCATAATCATCTCTTCAAAAGACACTTCTTCAGGTACTTCCACATCACCTTTGTCTGTGTTTAACTTCACATCACGGTATTCTCTCATACCTGTACCGACAGGAATCAATTTACCGATGATTACATTTTCTTTCAGACCGATAAGTGGGTCAACCTTACCTTTAATAGCTGCTTCTGTGAGAACTTTTGTTGTCTCTTGGAATGATGCGGCTGAAAGGAATGAATTTGTAGCAAGAGAAGCCTTTGTAATACCAAGCATTACCGGTTCTCCAACCGCAGGTTCTTTTCCTTCTGCAATCAATTTTTCGTTTACTTCTTCAAAATCGAGCGCATCTGCCATTGTTCCAGGCAAGAATTCAGAATCACCATTTTCTTCCACGCGTACTTTCTTAAGCATTTGGTGAACAATCAATTCGATATGCTTATCGTTGATTTCTACACCCTGCAAACGATATACACGCTGAACTTCGTGAAGCATATAATCCTGTACCGCACGTAATCCTTTAATCTTAAGGATATCATGTGGATTTACGCTACCTTCCGTAAGTTCATCTCCGGCGCCAAGTTCTGCACCGTCTTGAATCTTAATTCTTGAACCATATGGAATCAAATATGCTTTTGATTCGCCTGTCTCACTGTTTGATACAATGATTTCACGTTTCTTCTTAGTATCGTTGATTGTCGCAGTACCTGCGAACTCTGTAATGATTGCAAGTCCCTTTGGTTTTCTTGCTTCAAAAAGTTCTTCGACACGAGGAAGACCCTGTGTGATATCGCCACCGGCAACACCACCGGTATGGAATGTTCTCATGGTAAGCTGTGTACCCGGTTCACCGATTGACTGTGCAGCGATAATACCAACTGCTTCACCGACCTGTACAGGTTCACCTGTTGCCATGTTTGCACCGTAACATTTTGCACATACACCAATATGTGATTTACAGGTAAGGATTGTACGAATCTTCACTTCCGTGATTTCTCCGCCGTCCTTGTTATTTACACCGTACTTCATAATTCTTTCGGCACGTTTTGGTGTAATCATATGATTTGCTTTTACAATCACATTTCCATCTTTATCACAGATTGTTTCACAAGAGTAACGACCTGTAATACGTTCTTGCAGGCTTTCGATTTCTTCATTGCCATCCATGAATGCTTTTACATACATACCAGGAATTTCTGCTCCCTTCGGAACACAGTCCACTTCACGGATACTAAGTTCCTGCGAAACGTCAACAAGACGTCTTGTAAGGTATCCTGAATCGGCTGTACGAAGAGCCGTGTCGGAAAGACCTTTACGTGCACCATGAGCAGACATGAAATATTCCAATACGTCAAGACCTTCACGGAAGTTTGACTTAATTGGAAGCTCAATGGTACGTCCGGTTGTATCAGCCATCAGGCCACGCATACCTGCAAGCTGTTTAATCTGTTTGTCAGAACCACGGGCACCTGAGTCAGCCATCATATAGATGTTGTTGTACTTATCAAGTCCGTCCAAGAGGGCTTTTGTAAGTGCATCATCAGTATTTTTCCATGTTTCTACAACTTCTTTATATCTTTCTTCTTCTGTAATCAAACCACGTTTGAAGTTCCTTGTGATTCT
Source organism: uncultured Faecalimonas sp. (assembly GCA_964604665.1). Classification (GTDB taxonomy): domain Bacteria; phylum Bacillota; class Clostridia; order Lachnospirales; family Lachnospiraceae; genus Faecalimonas. The sequence continues at coordinate 2,170 of CAZRZV010000138.1, forward strand.
ATCCACAGTATCCTGTGCTTCCTGAATCATTTGCGGTTTCTGTGGCGGCACTGTCATTTCAGAAATAGATACGGTCATAGCTGCTTTTGTAGAATATTTATATCCTGTAGCCTTAATCTTATCCAACACTTCTGCTGTTACAGTTGCGCCGTGAGTATTGATTACTTTTTGAAGAATCTGTTTGTTTTGTTTTTTACCTACAAGGAAATCTACTTCCAAGAGTAATTCATTTCCCGGGATGCTTCTGTCTACGAATCCCAAATCCTGCGGAATGATTTCGTTGAATAAGAAACGTCCTAACGTAGACTCTACAATTCCGCTCTTTTCTACGCCATCAATGGTCTTTTTCACACGTACTTTAATGCGTGAGTGCAATGTAATGATGTCGTTTTCATAAGCAAGAATTGCTTCATTTAAGCTCTTGAAATATTTGCCTTCACCCTTAACCCCAGGTCTTTCCTGTGTCAAATAGTAGATACCAAGAACCATATCCTGCGAAGGAACGGCTACTGGACCACCATCTGAAGGTTTCAACAGGTTGTTCGGCGACAAGAGAAGAAATCTGCATTCTGCTTGTGCCTCTACAGAAAGCGGAAGATGCACAGCCATCTGGTCACCATCGAAGTCAGCGTTGTAAGCTGTACATACGAGTGGATGAAGTTTGATTGCTTTACCTTCTACAAGGATTGGCTCAAATGCCTGAATACCA
>CAZRZV010000139.1:0-2800 GCA_964604665.1 uncultured Faecalimonas sp.
GGGAGCGAAACAGACAGGCATGTATTGAACTGTCCGCAAAAAATGACCGACTGAGCTCGGCTTCCATGATTTTGCAGGTTCTACCGCAGTTCATATGGTAGGTGGTGTTTGTGCCATGATTGGTGCAGCCATTCTTGGACCTCGTATTGGTAAATATGGTAAGGATGGTAAGCCAAAAGCAATTTTAGGTCATAACATTACATTTGCAGCGCTTGGTGTATTTATCCTTTGGTTCTGTTGGTTTGGTTTTAACGGTGCATCTACAGTTGGTATGGATAGTGATGCTCTGATGGAAACCGCAGGTCGTGTATTTTTCAATACGAACCTTGCAGCAGCAGTTGCATGTTGTACGACATTGATTTTTACATGGATTCGATATAAGAAACCGGATGTTTCCATGACATATAATGCCGCTTTAGCAGGTCTTGTAGGTATTACTGCCGGTTGTGATGCTGTTTCGCCGGTAGGTGCAGCAATTATCGGTATTGTTTGCGGCGTTTTGGTAGTATTATCCGTAGAATTTTTTGACAAGGTTGCAAAGATAGATGATCCTGTTGGCGCTGTTTCTGTTCATTGTGTTTGTGGAGCAACGGGTACAATCCTTACCGGTTTATTTGCAACAGGTGTGACGACAGAAAAAGGTCTGCTCTATGGAGGCGGATTGCATTTCCTTGGAGTTCAGGCATTGGGTGTAGTATCTGTAGCAGCATATGCAGCAATTTTAATTACCGTTGTCTTTATGACAATTAAGCATACTATTGGTCTTAGAGCTGATAGAGAAGAGGAACTTGCGGGTCTGGATATTTCAGAGCACGGTTTACTTAGTGCATATGCAGGATTTGCAATGCTTCCGGATGTTACAGAAGAAGATGGAGATGAGCCTGTTATGGTATCAGGAGATGTTCCTGTTGCCGAAGCTGTTGAGGTTAAGAAAATGCCGACCTTTAATGACGGAACTCCTAAGATTACCAAAGTTGAAATCATCTGTAAGGAACATAGACTTGAGAGATTAAAGGAAGCTATGATGAATCTTGGCATTACAGGAATGACGGTATCTCATGTACTTGGTTGTGGTGTACAGAAAGGTAAGCCTGAGTATTATAGAGGTGTTCAGGTTGAAGCTACACTGCTTCCGAAGGTTCAGGTGGAAATTGTAGTAAGTAAGGTGCCGGTAAGAAATGTCATTGAAGCGGCTAAGAAAGTGCTTTATACAGGACATATCGGAGATGGTAAGATTTTTGTTTATGATGTAGAAAATGTCGTCAAGGTTCGTACAGGAGAAGAGGGATTTGATGCTCTTCAAGATGTAGAGTAACGAGAATAATTTTTGGAGGAAGAAAAGATGTGTTCTATTATGGGTTATTGCGGTTGCAGTGCTGCCTATGATACGTTTATGAAAGGATTTGAAACAACTATTTCAAGAGGACCGGATGACAGTAGAGTGATAGATACAGGAAAAGGTTATTTGGGTTTTCACCGTTTGGCAATTATGGGGCTAAATAGTGCAGGTATGCAACCATTTCAGTTGGATAGTAGTTTTTGTGTATGTAATGGTGAGATATACGGATTTGAAAAAATCAAGGAGGAGTTGTCGAAAAAATATTCATTCAAGAGCGATTCGGATTGTGAAATTCTCCTGCCCCTGTATAAGGAATATGGCACGGATATGTTTGCAATGCTAGATGCGGAATTTGTCTGTATCATCTATGATGGGGACAGCAAAGAGTATATTGCGGCAAGGGACCCGATAGGAATTCGTCCTATGTATTATGGGTATGACCGACAAAAGACAATTGTTTTTGCCAGCGAACCAAAGAATCTGGTAGGTATCGTTGATAAGGTTATGCCTTTTCCTCCGGGACATTACTATAAAAACGGCGAATTTATATGCTACTGTGACATTGCGGCAGTCGATGAAGTATGTCAGGATGATTTGGAAACCGTATGCGAGAACATTCATAAAAAACTGGTTCTGGGTGTAGAGAAACGTCTTGTGGCAGATGCCAAGGTCGGTTTTCTTCTTTCGGGTGGCTTAGATTCTTCCCTGGTTTGTGCGATTGCGGCGAAAAAGAGTAAGAGTCCTATCAAGACATTTGCGATAGGTATGAGCGAAGATGCTATTGATTTGAAGTATGCAAAGCAGGTGGCAGATTATATCGGAAGTAACCATACGGAAGTCTATATGACACCGGATGAAGTAATATTGTCTCTTAAGACAGTCATACATTTGTTAGGTACGTTTGATATTACTACAATTCGGGCATCCATAGGCATGTATCTGATATGCAAGGCAATTCATGAACAGACGGATATCAGAGTTTTATTGACAGGTGAGATATCAGATGAATTATTTGGCTATAAATATACGGATTTTGCTCCAACTGCCGAGGATTTCCAACTGGAATCACAGAAAAGAATGAGAGAACTTCATATGTATGATGTGCTTCGTGCCGACCGTTGTATCTCTGTAAACTCGCTGGAAGCAAGAGTTCCGTTTGGAGATATTGATTTTGTGAAGTATGTAATGTCTATCGACCCGGAACTAAAGAGGAACAGATATGGAAAAGGGAAATATCTGCTTCGTCATGCATTTGAAGAGGGTGAGTATCTTCCTGACAAAATTCTATGGAGAGAAAAGGCTGCATTTTCAGATGCCGTAGGGCATTCTCTCGTAGATTATTTAAAAGAATATGCAGAAAGTATTTATACAGATGAAGAATTTGAAGAGAAATGTAAGAAATATCCAAGTCCACGTCCATTTACGAAAGAGTCCTTACTATACCGAGAAATCTTTGAAAAA
>CAZRZV010000140.1:0-2778 GCA_964604665.1 uncultured Faecalimonas sp.
CAGCTCTATTTATGAATCTTTGGTAGTAATGGCTCAGGATTTTAAAAAGGGAATGATTCTCGTAGATGGACATGGTAACTTTGGTTCTATTGAAGGTGACGGTGCGGCGGCTATGCGTTATACGGAGGCACGGCTTGCGAAGTTGACACAGGAAGTGTTTCTGCAAGATTTGGATAAAAATGTAGTCGATTTTATGCCAAACTTTGACGAGACGGAAAAAGAGCCTGAGGTTCTCCCGGTACGTATTCCAAACCTTTTGATAAATGGAGCAGAAGGTATTGCAGTAGGTATGGCAACCAGCATTCCAACACACAACTTGGGCGAAGTGGTAGACGCCGTCGTGGCATACATGAAGAACAATGAAATCACAACCAAGGAATTGATGAAGTATGTGAAAGGTCCTGATTTTCCGACAGGTGGTATTGTTGTAAATAAGGACGAGCTCCTTGAAATTTATGAAACCGGAATGGGCAAAATCAAGATTCGCGGGAAAGTGGAAGTCGAGGATGTAAAGGGCGGAAAGAAGCGTCTGGTGATTACAGAGATTCCATATACGATGATTGGTGCGGGTATCGGAAAGTTTCTCAACGACGTGGCAGCCCTTGTTGAGGCAAAGACAACGACAGATATCGTGGATATTTCCAATATGTCTTCCAAAGAAGGTATCCGCATTGTTTTGGAACTCAAGAAAGATGCTGACGTAGAGAATTTAAAGAATATGCTCTACAAGAAAACTCGTCTGGAAGGTACATTCGGGGTAAATATGCTTGCGGTTGCAGACGGAAAACCGGAGACACTTGGACTGAAAGGTATTATTGAGCACCATGTGGACTTCCAATTTGAAATTGCAACCAGAAAATACAAGACTTTACTTGACAAAGAATTAGATAAGAAAGAAATCCAAGAAGGTTTGATAAAAGCATGCGATGTGATTGACTTGATTATCGAGATTCTTCGGGGAAGTAAAAATATCAAAGATGCGAAGGCTTGTTTGACGCAGGGTATTACAGAAAACATTACCTTCAAATCAAATATTTCAAAAAAAATGGCATCCATGCTTCGTTTCACAGAAAGGCAGGCAACAGCCATTCTGGAAATGAGACTTTACAAGTTGATTGGTCTTGAAATTGAGGCTCTTCAGGCGGAGCATGACCAGACATTGAAAAATATTGCAAGATATGAAGATATTTTAAATAATTATGATGCAATGGCAGATGTGATTGTGGAAGAATTGCAGAGCGTGAAAAAAGAATATGCGAAAAAACGTTTGACTGTGATTGAAAATGCGGAAGAAGCAGTTTTTGAGGAGAAGAAAACGGAAGAACAGGAAGTTGTTCTCTTGATGGACCGTTTCGGATACACAAGAACCGTAGACGTTGCTACTTATGAAAGAAATAAAGAAGCGGCTGATGCAGAAAACAAACAGGTTGTTTCTTGCCTTAACACCGGAAAGGTTTGTATCTTTACCAGCGCCGGAAAGATGCATCAGGCTAAAGTGCTTGATTTACCATATGGAAACTTTAGAAGCAAAGGGATTCCGATTGATAATGTAAGTAACTTTACCAGTTCCGAAGAAGAAATTGTCTTTATTTGTGATGAGAATCAATTGCGTATCGGAAAACTGTTATTTGCCACGAAGATGGGTATGGTGAAGATTGTTGATGGCAATGAATTTATGGTTTCAAAACGAACTATCGCAGCTACGAAACTTACAGAAGGCGATGAACTCATAAGTGTACAGGTAATCAATGCAAAACAAAGTGTGGTGATTCAGACCGAGGGGGGATATTTCCTACGTTTCCATGGTAGCGAGATTTCCGAGATGAAAAAGACAGCGGTCGGAGTGAAAGGAATCAAACTACAGAAGAAAGATGTAGTAGAACAAGTTTATTTGTTTGAGGAAGGAAAGGAATCAAAGGTGATGTACAAGGATAAAGAGCTCACCTTGAATCGTTTGAAACAGTCAAGCAGGGGTGCAATAGGAAATAAGCAACGCGGATGATAATTAAAAAAAATTTAATTTAGCACTTTACTATATTGAAATAGTGTAATACAATAAAAAATAATTTTAATGAGTTAAAGGAGATAATTATTATGAAAATGAAAAAAGTTTTAGCAATCGTAGTAAGCATGGTCCTTTGCTGTACAGCACTGGTTGGATGTGGTGGCAGCGCAGGATATACATCAGAAAATAAGGAGTTTGTAATCGGTGTATCAGGCCCACTTACAGGAGATGCCGCCGTATATGGTACGGCAGTTAAGAATTCTGCGCAAATGGCAGTTGATGAAATCAACGAGGCAGGCGGATTGAACGGTATCAAATTTAAATTAGTCGCAACCGATGACAAGCACGATCCTGCAAATGTGAAGACGAACTATTCTTCTATGTTAGAAGGCGGTATGCAAGTTTCTCTTGGTACAGTTACGACAGCACCGGGTCTTGAATTTTCAAACCTTTCAGTAGAAGACAATGTATTTTTCTTAACACCATCTGCTTCCGGAGATGATATTCCGAAGCATGAAAATGGTTTCCAAATGTGTTTTGCTGACGGTAACCAAGGTGGTGTAGCAGCTAACTATGTAAATGATAATTACAAAGGTGAAACAATCGGTATTTTCTACAAATCAGATGATGCTTATTCAAACGGTATCTACAAACAATTTAAAGAAAATTTAGATGATTCTATCAAAACAGTAGAAGCAGTGTTCACGAAAACAGCAGAAACTGATTTTTCTACACAGATTAGTACATTAAAAGATTGTAAATTTATCTTTATG
>CAZRZV010000141.1:0-2273 GCA_964604665.1 uncultured Faecalimonas sp.
GGTTTTGACCACATACGTTGCAAATTCCTTTACAGTCTTCGCGACACAGAATTTTCATCGGCCATCCTACTAAAATCTCATTATAGAGCAATTTGTCTACGTCAAGATTATATCCGTCAATATAATTTTTTTCATCTAACTCATCTATCTGAGCATCATCCGACTGAGCCAAATCCACATTTTTTATGAATTCCAGTTTAAATGGAACTTGAACCGCTTCCAAACATCTGTCACATGGTATCTCTAACACCAAGTCTGCATTTCCCGTAATCTCAAGTTCACGTGCTTTTACATGTTTCACAACAATATTTGCATCTTTCTTTTCTATTACCGGAAAGCATCCAAGGGATGTTCTGAATTCTGTCATTTCCACCGGAACTGTCTGTTCAATGGTCTTATGTTGTTCAGATAAAACGTCTGATAGGTTTATGAACATATCGTTACTCCTATTCACACCTAAGTTATTATATCATGAAAAATCTGTTTGTCAACAAATTTTTCTTTTATATTAGTATAAAAAACATCGTACGAAAAACTTCTTATACCAACGCAACTGTTTCTCTTGCAATTGCAAGTTCCTCGTTTGTAGGTACAACCAATACCTTGACTTTTGAATCTTCTGTGGAAATCACAACTTCTTTACCGCTTTGCTTATTTGCTTCTGCATCAATTGTAATTCCAAGGTATCCTAAGTATTCACAAACTTTTGCACGAATGTTTCCATCATTTTCACCGATACCTGCTGTAAATACGATTGCGTCTACACCATTCATTGCTGCCACGTAACTTCCTACATATTTTGCAACGCGGTATCCAAATACATCAAGAGCGATTTGTGCTCTCTTGTTGCCTTCTTTTGCTCCTGCTGTCAAATCACGGAAATCACTTGAAATTCCTGACACCCCTTGAACGCCTGATTTTTTATTCAACATATTCATAAGTGCTGCGATATCCATGTTCTCTTTCTTTGCAAGGAACTCTAAGATTGCAGGGTCGATATCCCCTGAACGTGTTCCCATTACAAGACCTTCCAGTGGAGTAAGTCCCATGGAAGTATCTACGGATTTTCCGTTTTCAACCGCACAGATACTTGCACCGTTTCCTAAATGACAAACAATCGTCTTTGTTGCATTGTAATCCCTTCCCAGCAATTCCGCAGTTCTCTTGGAAACAAAGCTGTGGCTTGTTCCGTGGAAACCGTAACGTCTCACTTTATATTGTTCATAATATTCATATGGAAGTCCGTACATATATGCTTTTTCAGGCATAGTCTGATGGAAAGCTGTATCAAATACTGCAACCATCGGTACGTTTGGCATAAGTTCCTGACAAGCACGAATACCAATTAAATTTGCAGGATTGTGAAGCGGCGCCAAATCATTGCACTCTTCAATTGCTGCCAATACTTCTTCATTGATGACTGTAGAAGAAGCAAATTTTTCTCCGCCATGTACCACACGGTGTCCGACAGCACCGATTTCTGCAAGACTTCCGACAACACCTCTTTTGGCATCAGTCAATGCGTTAATAACGAATTGAATTGCTTCTGTATGTGTCGGCATAGCTAAATCTTCCGTTGTCTTTTCTCCGCCTTGCGGTTGGTAAGTAAGTCTTCCGTCAATACCGATTCTCTCGCAGAGACCTTTTGCCAATACCTCTTCTGTGTCAGAGTTGATTAATTGGAATTTCAAAGATGAACTTCCACAGTTAATTACTAAAACATTCATTTTCATATCCTCCAAAACTAATTGTTTTCTGCTGCCTGAGCCTGTACAGCTGTGATAGCTACTACACCCTCAATGTCAGCAGCGCTGCATCCGCGAGACAAATCATTAACCGGTTTTGCAATACCTTGTGTAAGAGGACCGTAAGCTTCTGCCTTTGCAAGTCTTTGAGCTAATTTGTATCCGATATTTCCTGCATCAAGGTCAGGGAAAATAAGAACGTTAGCTTGTCCTGCCACTTTGCTTCCCGGAGCTTTTGACTGTCCGATTTCAGGAACGATAGCTGCGTCTAATTGCAATTCTCCATCTAACATAAGTTCCGGAGCAAGTTCGTGTGCAATGCGTGTAGCCTCAACCACTTTATCAACATCAGCATGTTTTGCACTTCCTTTGGTTGAATGTGAAAGCATCGCAACTTTCGGCTCTGCTCCAACTAAAGTTTTGAATGATTCTGCGGAAGAAACAGCAATGTTTGCTAATTTCTCCGGATCCGGATTTTGTTCCAATCCTGAATCACCAAAAATAAATGTTCCGTTTTCTCCCATATCG
>CAZRZV010000141.1:2283-2750 GCA_964604665.1 uncultured Faecalimonas sp.
GTTTGGCACTACTATTACAAAGAATGCTGATACTAATTTTGTGCCCGGTTTTGTCTTTAAAATCTGAAGGCACGGTCTTAATGTATCCGCTGTGGAGTGACAAGCGCCTGATACCATACCGTCAGCATCTCCCATTTTTACCATCATGACACCATAGTACAAATAATTTGTCAGAAGCAATTCTCTTGCCTGTTCCTCTGTCATACCCTTTTTCGAGCGAAGCTCTACTAACTTGGCAATGTAACTTTCTGTTTTTTCATTTGTTGCAGGGTCGACAACTATTGCACCTGAGATATCAAATCCTGCACCGTTCTTTTCAATCTCTTCTTTGCTTCCTACTAAAATAAGTTTTGCTGTTCCTTCTTTTAAAACAGCTTCAGCTGCTTCATAAGTTCTCTTGTCTTCTGTTTCCGGAAGCACGATTGTTTTCACATTTTGTTTTGCTCTTTCTTTAATCACATCAATAA
>CAZRZV010000142.1:0-2749 GCA_964604665.1 uncultured Faecalimonas sp.
TGGAATATATAAAAAAGGCTGTAGAGAATAAGAAGATATGTGGAGATGGAGAATTTACAAAAAACTGTAATTTGTGGATTGAGCAGAACACTCAAACAACGAAGGCATTACTTACGACTTCATGTACTCATGCTTTAGAAATGGCAGCGTTGCTATGTGATATAAAAGAGGGAGATGAGGTAATTATGCCTTCTTATACGTTTGTGTCCACGGCTGATGCATTTGTATTAAGAGGTGCTAAGATTGTGTTTGTGGATATCCGACCGGATACTATGAATATAGACGAGGATTTGATTGAAGATGCCATTACAGAGAGAACAAAGGCGATTGTGCCTGTTCACTATGCAGGGGTTGCATGCAATATGGATCGGATTATGGAGATTGCAAAAAAATATAATTTGCTGGTGGTTGAAGATGCCGCTCAAGGTGTAATGAGCAGATATAAAGGAAAGGCATTAGGGACAATCGGCGACTTTGGCTGCTATAGTTTTCATGAGACTAAGAATTATAGTATGGGAGAAGGCGGAGCGCTTCTTATCAAAGCTCAGGACAGAGTAGAGGAAGCAGAAATTATTCGCGAAAAGGGAACGAATCGAAGTAAGTTTTTTAGAGGACAAATTGATAAGTATACATGGGTCAACTATGGCTCTTCCTATCTGCCTAGTGATATAAACGCAGCGTATTTGTATGCACAGTTGGAACAGGCAGAAATGATTAACAGGCACAGACTGGATATTTGGGAAACATATTATGATGAGTTAAGTGTATTGAAAGAGGCATCATGTATAGAACTTCCGGTGGTTCCCGAAGAGTGTACTCATAATGCGCATATGTTTTACATTAAGACAAAGGATTTGGATGAGAGAACAAGGTTAATTGACTTTTTAAGACAACATGAGATTCAGGCAGTATTTCATTATGTTCCGTTGCATACTGCACCGGCAGGCCAGAAGTTTGGAAGATTTCATGGTGAGGACCGGTATACGACCAGGGAAAGTGAAAGATTATTGAGATTGCCACTATATTATGGGTTAAGTCTGGAAGAGGCGAGATATGTTGCTGATACTGTAAAGAAATTTTATGGAGTATAAGGAAGAACGATTAAATGGAGAAAATAGTAATTATAGGTGCAAACGATTTTCAGAATCCTTTGATTCTTAAAGCAAAAGAAATGGGATACGAAACACATGTTTTTGCATGGCAGGATGGTTCTGTGGGAGAGAGAACAGCTGATTATTTTTATCCCATCAGTATTGTAGAAAAGGAAAAAATATTAGAAAAATGTAAAGAGATAAAACCTGATGCAGTGGCGACGATTGCTTCTGATCTGGCGAGTATAACCGTAAACTATCTTGCATGTAAATTAAATCTTCCGTGCAATAGCGAACGTAGTGTTCTGATTTCAACAAATAAGTATGAGATGCGTAAGGCATTGAAAAAAGCAGGGATACCAAGCCCTGAGTTTCATACTGTGGATGAGGGATATGATATTAGCAAATTACAGGACATGAAACTGCCCGTTATCGTTAAACCAACAGATCGTTCAGGAAGTAGGGGAATTACAAAACTGACGTCGTGGGAAGGATTAAAAAGTGCGATTGATGACGCAATAGAAAATTCTTTTGAAAAGAAGGCGATTGTAGAAGAGTATATATGTGGCGATGAGTTTAGCTGCGAATGTATTTCTTATAAAGGACAACATCATTTTCTGACGATAACCAAAAAGTTTACAACAGGAGCTCCCCACTTTATCGAAACAGGGCACATACAGCCGGCGGGATTGGAGAGCGGGCAGATTAAAGAGATTCAGCACGATGTTTTTAACGCATTAGATGCACTGGAAATAGAAAACGGAGCCTCTCATTCTGAGTTTAAAGTAGATGCTGATGGAAATATCCGTATCATTGAAATCGGTGCGCGAATGGGAGGAGATTGTATAGGGTCTGATTTGGTTCAATTGTCCACAGGGTATGATTTCCTGAAAATGGTTATTCAAGTTGCATCAGGAGAAGAACCGGATATAGTGTGCAGAGGGATAACCAAGGTGGCAATTATACAATTTATTTTTTCCAAGGATGATTACGAGAATTATCTGGACATACAAAGGGAGCATCCGGACAAAATATATCATGCGAGTGATATGAAAATAAAGGAAAATTCAAGAATTGTTGATAGCTCATCCAGATATGGATTTTATATATTGGCCTGTGATTCAGTCGAGGAAGCAATGGAGTTAACAAGAAGATGAAAAAAATCAGATTAAAAGATATTTTGATACTCCAAGGAGTTGTTGTTATTTATACGTTATCGGGTGTTTGTGCAAAATTTGCATCCGGAAGCAGCTTTTTGAGCTTTAAATTTTTAGCATTTTATGGAATCGAAATTTGCGTCTTAGGGATATATGCGTTGTTGTGGCAGCAAATTATTAAAAAATTTGATTTGTCCATAGCATATGCAAACCGGGCTATGGCATTGTTATGGTCTATGGTATGGGCTGCAATTTTCTTCCATGAAGCTGTAACCATACAAAATATTTTAGGAGTATTGATTGTTCTGGCAGGAACAATTGTAGTGAATAGTGATGGAAATTAATATTTATCTTTTGTTATTGTTATTGTCGGTTGTAATTGCTTCGTTTTCGCAAATCCTATTAAAGAAGAGTGCGAAGAAAGAGTATGATTCAGTTATCAGAGAGTACCTGAATCCGTATGTAATCATTGGTTATGGCATGATGGTTCTTTCTACGATT
>CAZRZV010000143.1:0-2730 GCA_964604665.1 uncultured Faecalimonas sp.
AGCGGATGAAGAACAAGCATATGCTTTGGTGCAAGTTCCATTTTCTTAGCATCTAAGATGTAGAAGTCTTTCATTCGCACATAATCCTCTTCGTTGAAGAAACGTTCTTTTTGAACACGTGTCATATAAAGAACATCTAATTCCGGAAGAGCATCTTCCATACGTTCCACTTCCTTGTATGGAATTCCTTTTTTGTCTAACACATCTTTCCGCATATAACTCGGGAGACGAAGTTCTTCCGGTGAAATTAATACGAATCTGATATTTTCATATCTTGTAAATGCGTGAATCAGCGAGTGTACGGTACGACCGAATTTTAAGTCACCGCAAAGACCGATAGTTAAGTTATCCAGTCTTCCGGCAAGGGAACGAATTGTCAAAAGATCGGTCAGTGTCTGTGTCGGGTGTTGGTGTCCGCCGTCACCTGCATTGATAATCGGAATGGAAGAGTGGCGGGATGCAACCATCGGGGCACCTTCTTTTGGGTGTCTCATGGCAATGATGTCTGCGTAGCAGGAAACCATGCGTACTGTATCGGATACCGTTTCACCCTTTGAAGCGGAACATGAATCGGCAGAAGAAAATCCTAACACATTTCCTCCAAGGTTTAACATCGCAGCTTCATGGCTGAGACGTGTTCTGGTACTTGGTTCAAAGAACAAAGTAGCTAATTTCTTTCCCTCACATGCATGAGCATATTTTTGTGGATTTGCTTCAATATCATTTGCTAAATCCAGCAAGTCATTTAATTCCTCGACCGTTAAGTCTAACGGACTCATTAAGTGTCTCATAGGTAACCTCCTTTATTTATCGATAAGTTAATAAATCTTCTACGGACTTAAAAATCTCTTCTTATCATATAGCAAAACCCTTTGCTTTTCAACTCTTATCTTGATTTAATTATAGATTTTCCATAACAAATGTGGTATAATCCATGGTAAGTATTTGATGGGGGAAAAAAGATGAAATCATTAGAAGAGTTACGCGCAGAGTTGGACGTTATTGATGAGCAGATTGTAGACTTGTATCAAAAAAGAATGGACATTTGCAGTGAGGTTGGCGATTACAAAATCAGTGCAGGCAAGAAAGTGTTTGATAAGCAAAGAGAAAGCGAAAAACTGGCTGCCGTGACCGAAAATGTATCGAATGAGTTTTATAAAAAAGGACTTAAGGAACTATATGAACAATTGATGTCTATGAGTCGGAAATTGCAATATCAGCTTCTGACGAAACGAGGGGCGCTGGGAAGACTTCCGTTTATAGGAGTGGACAAACTGGATGTGGAAGATGCCAGAATTGTATTTCAAGGCAGGGAAGGGGCTTATAGCCAAGCCGCGATGGAGAAATATTTCGGCAAAGATATTAACAGTTTCCATGTGCAGACATTCCGAGATGCGATGGAAGCGATTGAAGAAGGTTCTGCGGATTTTGCGGTGCTTCCGATTGAAAATTCATCTGCTGGCGCCGTCAATGAAGTATACGACCTTTTGATGGAATTTGAAAACTATATTGTGGGAGAAGTATTCCTTCCAATTGACCATGCCTTGGTGGGACTTCCGGGAACAAAATTGCATGAGATTGAAAGAGTATATTCTCATCCACAGGCGCTTATGCAATGTGCGAAATTTTTGGATGAGCACAAGGACTGGCAGCAAATCAGTGTGGCGAATACAGCGGTTGCAGCAAAGAAAGTTTTAGAAGATGGGGAAACGAAGAAGGCGGCTATTTGCAGTAAATATGCAGCCGAAGTTTACGGTTTGGAAATTTTGGAGGACTCTGTCAATTATAATGAGAAGAATGCGACACGTTTTATAGTGGTTACCAATCAAAAGATTTTTCTGAAAGATGCGACAAAAATCAGCATTTGCTTTGAAGCAGCACACGAGAGTGGTTCTTTGTATCATTTGCTGTCACATTTTATTTACAATGATTTGAGTATGATTAAAATTGAGTCCAGACCGATTGAAGGGCGTAGTTGGGAATATTGTTTCTTTGTGGATTTTGAAGGAAATATGGCTGACGGGGCAGTAAAAAATGCAATCAGAGGCCTTAGGGAAGAAGCAAGAAGTCTTAAAATTTTAGGAAATTATTAGAGAGAGGAAGGAACTTTTTATGAGACATTATGAGAATCCAAAGCACACAAGCGAGAATCGTTTAGCTCCAAGAAATTCTTATATTCCGGGAGGTGTTTCTGAATATCAATTGTTAAGCGGAGACTGGAGATTTGCCTATTTTAAGAGAGATATTGATGTGCCGGAGGTCATTGAAAAGTGGGATACCATTACAGTACCGTCTTGCTGGCAGCTCTTGGGATATGAACCATCAAATTATGCCAATACAAACTATCCATATCCGTGCGATTCACCATATGTACCGGATGATAATCCATGTGGTGTGTACGAAAGAGAATTTGAACTGAAGAAAAAATGGGGCAAAGTTTATTTTATTCTGGAGGGTGTTTCATCTTGCGCCTATCTGACGGTCAATGGAACTTATGTAGGATTTACACAGGGAAGCCGTCTGCAGGCAGAATTTGACATTACAGACTATGTAACAGAAGGGACCAACACAATTAACGTAAAGGTATTAAAATGGTGCTGTGGAAGTTATCTGGAAGATCAGGATCAATTCCGTTTTAGCGGGATTTTCCGAGATTGTTATATACTCCAAAGACCACAAAATCATATTTTTGATGTGTATATGATTCAATATGATAAAGATATCCATATC
>CAZRZV010000144.1:0-2660 GCA_964604665.1 uncultured Faecalimonas sp.
TTCAGCAACATGTCTACCTATTTTTCCTAACCCCAAAAGGATAAGTAGTTTCTTAAAAATAGAGCTATGCTCTTTAATATATTTGATTTCCTCTTCCTGCTCTAAAGTCTCCTTTTCATTACTTTCTAATTCCGTTTTTACCTCATTTAACTTTTTATTTAGCTGCTCTTTTTCTATAGTCAACTGTTTTAATTCCCATTTTCCCTTAGCCAAATTCTCTCTTTCCTTATAAAAAACCGACAAGAGTTTTTGGTCTTTTTTAATATCTTCTCTTAACAACAAAACCTTTCTTTTGGCTGTATCAAATTTTTCTATAGCTTCATTCCACGAAATAGTATCATCCCTTGCCAAATCCAAAGTGACTTTATTTGAATCATCGTTTTTTCTAGCAAATACACAAGACTCTAACACTTCCGTAACATAGGATTTTCTTCCCATACGAGCTGATATTAATCCCCACGCACTTCCTTCTTTTCCCAAAAGCTTATCTGCTACAGCAGAAAAATACACTTCCTTGTTTGTTTTCCTATCAAAATAATCTGTTCTCGTCTTCTCTTTTTCCATATCACCTGATTTTGGTAAATCAAGCGTAATATTTTCTACCGCTCCATTATTATTTGATACAACAAGAATTCCAAATTTAGCGATTTCTTCTGGTATTTCATAGTATTTTTCTGTATAACTTGCATTTGATGCAGATTCAACTTTCCGAAAAACAAAATCACCCCCATCAATTCCATATTTTATTAAAACTTCTGCCATTTGTACAACATTAGAAGCTATTATCTCTTTCAAAAGGGTTGTTTTTCCCGTTCCTGGTGGTCCATTTACTGAGAATATTTTTTCATTCCTATCTTTTTCTGATACAGCTATGTTTATAGCTATTTGTTGCATTAATGTCGGTGAGAACTTTGATGGATATTTTGCCAGCGGAAATCTGTCTACATCTAACCATTTTTTCATGGCATAAACATCGCTGTCTATCATTATCTTTTTCTGATTATCGGCCAATAACGAGGTGGTATATTCTATTACATGCTCATTATTCTCATAGTTATTTTGAACTTTTTCTATTTCGTCCAAGTAAAAACTAAAAAAGTCACTCGTTTCATCTTCTTTCTTTAATCCTTTGCATGCATAAACATTATTCGAAGCAGCTTCTAAACCTACTTTACTTTCATTCTCAACTCCTAATTTGTCAAACACAATATTTTTAACTATCGTTATGTCTGTAAACTCGAGTATTGGTATATCATTCTGTTTAAGTATTTCATTTACATCTTCATTTAACTTACATATGTCTCCTTGCATAATATTAACATTTATGCCTTCTGATTTTATCATACAAAGTACAGCATAAAAGAAAGGACTGATTTGCACACCTTCCTCTGTAAGTTTTCCATCTAAGTCTATCTGAACTGAGAAAATATAAAATCTACCTGACAATTCGTTTATCTCTGCATATTTTTCCATATCTAATTTACATTTTTCGGCCATTTTTTCCACAAAGGTTTTAATTTTGTAACAGCCACAATAAACATTTGCACGATTATACAACTTCTCATCAGATTTATGTTTTTGGCTCAAATACTCATTATGTGCTTTGTATTCTTTTAATGGTAAACTTCTTGTACTGTAAGCATTATAATATGCATCAAACGGAATATCTTGTTTTCCCTCTTTTATTGTTAAAGTCAATTCGGGATAATCCGATGGTGTAAAATATTCTTCCAATTTCCAAAAATTAAGTATTTTATTGCATTCTTCTGTTATATATCTATTTCTCATGCTATACCTGCTTTCTATTTTAACTATTTATACCTCCAACTCCATTTCGTCTTCCATTTTCACAAATCCATATCTTTCATACAAAGGTCGTCCCATATCCGTCGCTTCCAACGCAATCTGTAACACGCCCTGTTCCTTCGTATCCTTCACCAGTAAATCCAACGTTTGAAATGCAATTCCCTGTCTGCGATATTCCGGTGCCGTATACATATTCATAATATACGCTTTTTTACCTGTTGGATTATGGTAGGTAGGCATAATCTGATAAAAACTTACACCGCCTGCTCCGATAAACTTTCCGTTATCATACACCAAATATGCAATATGCTCACCGGTTTCCAACGCACGCCTATAATATGCATATGATTCCTCCTCCACAACAGACATATCCTCATCATCTGACAACTTATTTGCTGCACGAAGGACAATTATTCTTGTTCTTACCAATTCATCGATATCTTCCATTGTTGCTCTTTTATATTCAAATCTTGCTAACATCCTACACCTCAACCAACAAAGACTCTCCCTTAGAATAATCTCCACTTGTCCATTGCCATTGTTCGGAAAGTTCTATTTTCCCGTTCTCTTGTACAGTTGGCACACTATGGCACTTACCTGTCTTTATTTGCATATTCTGATTCATGTGGTGATACACAAAATCAAGTTCCCCATTACTTAAAACCGTTCCTATCAACGAACCTTTTAATATATCTCCACCGCTATATTCAGCCCACAATAGATTTCCATTCTGATGATATGTAAAGTTGGTCTGTTCACCAACCTCACCGTTTTCAGAATTCATTTTTGGAATAAATTTTCTTCCATCATAATTTATATCTGTCGAGATTTTATGAAGCTCCTTTTCCATAACT
>CAZRZV010000145.1:0-2628 GCA_964604665.1 uncultured Faecalimonas sp.
AAACTTAAAATAAAAAGGTATGCCAAAATATGAGAGAATATGTAATTTTATCACTGGAAACTCATCTTTTCTTTGGAAGAATCATGAAGGAACATTCTCTGTTCCTGCTTACAGGATTTCCTGCAAAAGAAACACAATTTATACAGCGTGCGGAAAGACTTATGAAGGAATTTGAAGATGGACTTAGAAAAACAGTCAAGTTTGCGAATGGCGTCGTAAGCCAAAGAGTTTTAAATTCAGGAGAGATTGTGACAGAATTTACGAAAAAGGCAGAATGTCAGACCTGCGCTTTGACAGGAATCTCGATTGATACAAAGATTACTGAGGCAGAGGAGCAGCTTTGTGCCGGAAACCACGGTATGGTAAATGGAGAAATGGTCTCCCATGTGAGAATGTTAAATCGGCAGATGCTTAGGAGTCTGAATGAATTAATCGCATTTAAGGAAGAACTTTTGCGAGAGGTGACAGAATGCAGGCTTTACACAACGAATTATCCGCTGTTGCTTGAACACATTCTGAGGGAAGCAAAAATGTATCGCAAAATCATATCAGAGCTTGAATGGAGAGGTAGAATCCCTGTGTTCGATTTAAGAAATCTGGAACTGTTCTGGAACCAGATTATGATGGAACATGCTCAGTTTATACGTGGACTTTTGGACCCGACAGAGTGTGAACTGATTGACATGGCCGATGGATTTGCCGAGGATTATTGCCGTCTTTTAGAGGAAGCGAGAAAACAGGATTGCAGGGCGATGAATACTCTGACTGAAAAAATTTTGCAGACAACAGAACAATATCAGAAGTTTAAGACAGCGGGGACAGAAGGAATTACAGACTGTAGGATTCGCTCTATAATTGTTCCTTTGCTGGCAGACCATGTGCTTCGTGAAGCAAATCATTATCTGCGAATTTTGGGAAGTGTAGCATAAACTAAAAAAACTCCCATAAAAGGGAGGAAGCCAGGTACCGAAAAAACGGTGCCTGGCATATATTATGAAAAAGCTCTTATGAGATCTATATGTCTTTCTTGATATATACAGTATATTGGGTACAAGTGAAGAAAAGGTGTTTTTTAAGTGAAATATTTTTGAAAGAAAAATGAACAATTTGTGAACGAAGTGCAGTTGAAAAAAGGAGTAAAATGATATATACTAAGTCTGGTCTAAGATGATAGAAAAGAGGGGTCATTATGAAATATGTATCGTTTGCAATCCCATGCTATAATTCGGCAGAATATATGGGACATGCCATTGAATCTGTTTTGAAGGGTGGAGAAGACGTAGAGATTATTATCGTAAACGATGGCTCCAAAGACAATACTCTGGAGATTGCAAAGTCATATGAAGAAAAATATCCGACGATTGTCAAGGTAGTAGATAAAGAAAACGGTGGCCATGGTGATGCAGTCATGGCGGGCTTGCAGCATGCAACCGGGCTGTATTTTAAAGTAGTTGACAGCGATGATTGGGTTGATGAGTCGTCACTGATAAAAATTTTGGACGTATTAAAAAAGCTGATAAAAGAAGATAAAATGATAGATATGCTTGTATCCAATTATGTATATGAGAAGGTTGGTTCAAAACGCAAAAAAGTAGTTCATTATCACCATGTTATGCCGGAGGAACATATTATCACATGGCGCGACATAGGGCATTTTAAAATCGGACAATATATTTTGATGCATTCTGTCATGTATCGTACGGAACTTTTGAAAATGTGCGGATTGCAATTGCCAAAGCATACGTTTTATGTAGACAATCTTTATGTTTATTATCCGCTTCCACATGTGAAAGCGATTTATTATGTGAATGTCAATTTTTATCGCTATTTTATCGGGCGAGAAGATCAGTCTGTCAATGAGCAGAACATGATTCAGAGAATCGACCAGCAGATTTTTGTGACGAAGACGATGATTGATATGTATTCGCTCTACAAAATTTCCAATATAAAACTGAGAAGGTATATGCTGAATTATCTTGCAATTATGATGACTGTCTCTTCTATTATTGCAATTCGGTCAAAAGACCCGGAAAATCTCAGGAAGAAATCAGAATTGTGGGCTTATTTGAAAAGTAAAGACAAAAGAGTCCACAAGAAGATTCGATATGGCATTTTAGGACAATCTATGAATCTTCCGGGAAAACCGGGAAGAAAAGTGTCGTCGTTGGGTTATACCATAGCAAATAAGATTTTTGGATTTAACTAAATTTGGAATAAAGAAGCAAAATTGGCACATGCTACCTAAAGGAGTAATGACAAATTAGGAGGATGTGTTATGAGCGTTACATTTAAAGACAGTCAGACAAAAGTAAATCTAATGAAAGCATTTGCAGGAGAAAGCCAGGCAAGAAATCGTTATACATTTGCGGCAGAAGAAGCACGTAAACAGAATTTATATGCAGTGGGATATGTATTTGAATTTACTGCAAATCAAGAACGTGCACATGCACAGAGATTTTATCAATTATTAAATGAGATGCAAGGAGAAACCATTCAGATTTGCGGCGGATATCCGGTTGACAAGCAAGAGACTATCATTGAACTTTTAGAGTCTTCTAAGCATAATGAATTTGAGGAAGCAGATGATGTCTATATTGCATTTGGAAACACAGCCAAAGAAGAGGGCTT
>CAZRZV010000146.1:0-2583 GCA_964604665.1 uncultured Faecalimonas sp.
AGGAGACAAAATACTCGACAGCATTATTCGGGAAAAATTCTTTAAATTCACCATATAACTGCGCCGCCAATGTCTTATTGTGGGCGATTACTAAATTCGGTTTATTCAACTGTGCAATGACATTCGCCATTGTGAAAGTCTTACCGGAACCTGTAACGCCAAGAAGTGTCTGACACTGGTTGCCTTCTTTAAAGCCTTTTACAAGCGCCTCAATTGCTTGTGGCTGGTCGCCGGTTGGTTTGTATTCTGATATTAATTCAAAATGGTCCACGAAAGCATCCTCCTTTAATAATACGTCTAAAAGTTCTTTTTTTAATTTGCCCATTTTCGAGACAGAATTTCCGTCTAATTCTCTATCAGCAAATATTTTCTTCAAATAATAATTAGTGGTATGCATTTCACATTATTATAGCAAATATTTTTTTAAATGTATATAGAATATAGTCAAAAATAGTACAAATGTTCGATTTTTGTGTTCATTTAATCAAGTCGGTCTCAAACTGCACATGACAGTTGACTTTCAATAAATAAAATCACCTTCGGAAATAGATATAGCCGAGAGGCTTTCCGTTAAGGAAACCAGTTCTAAAATAAATGTTGGGGTGGAGAATGAAAACGAATTCTCTGGTGATTTCACAGAGCGATGGACTTTAAGTACCGATATTTTCTATATGTGGAATAATTTGTTCACTCGGCTCCCAAAATCGAAAATTTGGGGGAATTTTTGGGAGTTGAAGTAGCAAAAATCTCGTATATAGAAAATATCCTCGTAACGGATGAATGGTCTATCCACTAAAGTGCCTCCGAACGCAACAATGGAGCGGGATTTGTTAAAATCCCACCCCAACTATTGACTTAGAGTCCTCTTTCCTTATGCTGCCTTTATCATTGATTCAGTCAATCTTTCTTTCAGCGCTGCCTTCATTAACGATTACCTCTGCAGCTGTATTACCATGAACTGCATAATACATTTTATTCTGAACTGTTGCGTAAAACTCTCTTGTCACCCGCGAATTTTTATCATAATCAATCTGCTTTTATCAAGTACATATCCTTGCTTTGTAAAGATATCTAATACCTTTGTTGCCCATGTTCTAAATTGGGTTGCCCGTCCAGAATTAATGCGATATCCCACGGCGATAATCGCCGCTAATGAATAGAACTTGTAGTTATATGTTTTTCCGTTATCAGCAACTTGTGCAAAATTTGCACAAGTTGCATCTTCATCCAATTCTCCCTCTTTAAAAACATTACTCAGATGTTTTGTAACCACACTTCTATCTACATCAAAAAGCTGGGAAATGGCCTTCTGAGTCAGCCATACATCGCCATTCTGAGTTCGGACTTCTATACCATCTTCTCCTGCATCTCGCGTAAAAACCGGAAAATCGACGGTACTATTTCTTATCTGTAATTCTTTGCTCATAAAAGTGTTCCTTTCATCTCATATATTCCCAACTTTAATTTATAAGACATTAATTTTACTCCCTTATATCCTAAAACTTCTGATAATTTCTTTGTTCTTCTTCAAAGATAGTGAGTCTCCCTTTTTGAATCGTCCGTCAAGCAGAATCACACCCACTATTTTTTATTGTCTCCCATCTCGTAATCATAATGATATAAACTTAGATAAAGAATTACCGCCCTATAATTAAATTATATACAATACTATAACCGTGTCAAAATTCCCAAATCCCATCTATCCGCCATGGTGCTGATTCACATTTCCCGCATAGAAATTCCAAAACCCAACACACTAACCTTTGGAGGTGAATTCATCATGAAAAAATATATATGTGAACCATGTGGATATGAATATGACCCGGAACTTGGGGATCCTGACAACGGAATTCCGCCGGGAACTCCATTTGAATCTCTTCCGGGAAACTGGCTTTGTCCTATCTGTTTTGTGGGAAAAGACATGTTTAGCGAGGAGGAGTAGGCGCTTGCCTACTCCTCTTCGTTAAGACTGTAGATAGAACATCTACAAATTTTTCATTTTATTATCTCTCACCTTGGCTTTCAATATACTTCTGAATTACTTCAATCGACGCCCCACCTGTGGTAAGCAGGCAAAAACTTTGACTCCAAAAATGTTCTTCCCATAATTTTTGTCGTATTTGCGGAAATTCTTTTTTCAAAAGTCTGCTGCCCGCACTTTTATATATATTAATAAATTTACTTAATTCACTTTGAGGATGTGCCTTGAAAAAATATGCACGTGGTCTTTATCATGATTTCATCCCTGTAAAGTAATATGGTAATTTGGCGCAATATACTCAAATATTTCCTTTGCCCGATTCGAAATGCTATCATCAAATATCTTTCGGCGATATTGCACAACAAGCACCAGATGATAGTACATCAAAAATACTGAATGTGCATTACTGTCTAATTCCATTGCTTTCAGCCTCTTTTTATCTCAATGTAATTTATGATGTCGCTTTTCCTTTATTTATATGATGTATGATGCGAACGCGGTCATCGCATTTGATGAAATAAAGTTGGAAACCCCTAACAAAATTGCTAAAAAGAAAGATAAAAATTTTCTTTTCACAAAATCATCTCCTTAGTTCTTTGATT
>CAZRZV010000147.1:0-2457 GCA_964604665.1 uncultured Faecalimonas sp.
TAAGGCAAAGGTCTGCAACACCTCTATCACCAGTTCAAATCTGGTTGGCGCCTTTTTAATGCCTCAAGAAAAATTTTCTTGGGGCTTATTTTTATCTTATCTAATGTGGAAGAGGAATAAAATCATGAAATTATTACCGCTGTATCTTCTTATTATAAATATCATTACATTCCTTTTATATGGAATTGATAAATGGAAAGCAAAACATCAAAAATGGAGAATTCGAGAGAGTGTACTAATCGGTGCAGCCATTCTTGGCGGAAGTGTCGGCGGGCTTTTGGGCATGTATATGTTCCGTCATAAGACAAAACATATAAAATTTACTGTAGGATTACCGATTATACTCATCATCCAGATTATAGTGCTTATCGTAGTCTGACAATGCGAAAGTGCATTTTATGCTCTAAATTGGCAATGATAAATGACAGAGGTGATTGTTTATGGAGTCAATTTGGCATGATAGTGCAAAAAGGCCACATTTTGATAGTTTGGCAGGAGATGTAAAGACCGATGCCTTAATAATAGGCGGAGGTATAGCGGGACTCTTGTGCGGATATGTGCTTAAACGTGCGGGTGTAGATTGTGTGATTGCGGAGGCAGATACGATTTGCAGTGGTGTAACCGGGAATACAACCGCGAAGGTTACAGTTCAGCATGGGCTTATTTACGACAAAATGATAAAGCGATTTGGCGTTGAGATAGCAGAACTTTACTACAGTGCACAGGAAAAAGCTTTTTTAGAATATGCAAATTTAAGCAAGGATATCGAATGTGATTTCAGGCTTCGTGATTCTTATGTATATTCGCTTAAGAGCAGAGAAAAAATTGAGCGAGAGGTTGAGGCGTTAAATAAGATAGGCTGCAAGGCAACCTTTGAAGAAAATCTGCCATTGCCGTTTCGTGTGTCAGGGGCGGTAAAGATTGAAAATCAGGCAGAGTTTCATCCTCTCAAACTTTTGTTTCACATAGCAAGGAATTTGAAAATTTTTGAAAAGACAAGAGTTTTAGAATTAGTACCTGACGGGGCACTTACTGACAAGGGAAAAATCATAGCTAAAAATATAATAGTAGCGACACACTTTCCGTTTATAAATAAGTATGGCGGATATTTTATAAAAATGTATCAGCATCGCTCCTACGTAATTGCTCTTAAGGAAGCTCAAAATGTGGATGGTATGTATGTAGATGAAGAGAACACAGGACTTTCTTTTAGAAATTATCAGGACTTATTGCTGCTTGGAGGCGGGGGACACCGTACAGGGAAAAAAGGCGGCAATTATGAGGAACTGCGTCGTTTTGCCGATAGATATTACCCGAATGCAGAAGAGGTTTGTCATTGGGCAACACAGGATTGCAAAACACTTGACGACATTCCCTATATCGGTCAATACACAAAAAGTACGCCATCGGTTTTTGTTGCAACGGGTTTTAATAAATGGGGAATGACCTCCGCAATGACTGCTGCCATGCTGCTGAGCGATTTGATAACCGGAAAAGAAAATGCGTTTTCAAAAGTGTTTTTACCGCAAAGAAGTATATTGCGTCCGCGGCTTGCCGTTCATGTATTAGAGACACTTGCTAGTTTTTTGACACCCACTGTACCTCGATGTCCGCATTTGGGATGTGCTCTTAAGTACAACAAATACGAACATTCTTGGGATTGCACCTGTCACGGCTCACGATTTACCAAGGAGGGCAGGTTACTGGAGAACCCTTCCACGAAAGACCTGAATATTTAATTGCCGCTTTGTTTGAAAATCGCAACAGGAAAAAGTGGCATTTTATGCAAATACAGTAATATAATAATAGTGAGTGATTTATCAGCTATAACGCTTGACGGAAAAAATGTATTTTGTTATAATTTCTGTGTTGCTGTAAGGAGCAACACAATATGGCGCCATAGCCAAGTGGTAAGGCAAAGGTCTGCAACACCTCTATCACCAGTTCAAATCTGGTTGGCGCCTTTGTAGGAGATGTCCTAAATTCCTTGTAAATTCAAGGTTTTTGGGATATTTTTTTGCCGATTTTTAGAGGTGCAAAATATTTTAATCGAATATAGATTGTATTTTTCTACGAAATAAAAGGCGCTCCGCATAGATGCGCACTCGTAGCTTTGAAGGCAGATGAGCATATAGACAGAAATAGTGGCATTTTTGAAATATTTCTTGACGAGTACAGTGATTAGTGATATCATCATCAACAGAACATAATGAAACAGAAAAAACTTTCTCTTATTCAGAGTGGTGGAGGTAAAAGGATCTGTGAAGCCACGGCAACCCCGTATACGGAAGGTGCCAACCTGAGCGAGCAATCGAACAATAAGAGGATTGGTTTATAAGCATATAAAGCAGTCCGCTTAGGAAGGGACTGTTTTTTTTATTCAAGAAAGGAAGAACAAATGGAAAAATTATTATTTACTTCAGAATCAGTAACAGAAGGGCATCCGGATAAAATCTG
>CAZRZV010000148.1:0-2418 GCA_964604665.1 uncultured Faecalimonas sp.
TTCTATGTCATATTTCTCTTTCAACATTTTTAAAATATTTTCTTTTACAGCTTCTTTTTCTTCGCCTTCCAACGGGTGACTTCCAATTAAAACATCCAACTTTTCGCCATCGATGACTTTTGCTGCTTTTAATTCTAACTGTTCTTGCGATAAATGAATCAGAAGATCTGTGATAACTACCACAGGGTCTTTCTCATCTTCGCCGAGCACTATATTCACTTTCGTGCCGTCCTTTTTCACTACCACACCATGAATTGCAAGCGGAAGCGTCACCCACTGATACTTCTTTACCCCGCCATAATAATGCGTATCTAAATATGCGAGTTCCGCTGCTTCATACAATGGATTTTGCTTTAAATCGATACGTGGTGAATCCACATGGGCGCCTAAAATATTCATGCCATTTTCAAGTGGCTCTTGTCCGATTTGGAACAATACAATTGTCTTTTCCATGCATACGGCATAGACTTTATCGCCGGTCTTTAATATCTCATTATTCGCAATAACCTCTTTCAAATCTTTGTACCCGGCTTCTTTTGCCATCGCAATGGCTTCTCTGACGCATTCGCGCTCCGTTTTGCCCTTATCCAGATACAATTTATATGATTCATTGACTTTTTGTAATTCCTGAAGTTGTGCTTCATTGTACGAAGTCCACAAATTTTTTCTTTCCATATGTTCCATCTCCTTTTGATAATTATGGTAATTATATCTCATTTTTACAACTTTGTCTATCAGTTGGGGACGTAGTGAAATTGAATTTTACTACGTCCCCAACTGGCTGTAACGGTGTCCCAAAACCGTTAATACCCCGCCCATTTTCATGATAAAAGATATTGATTTTTTATATCCGTGTATAATCTGTCGCTTTCTTGCTTTGATACTTGTAATTTTTTTCTGATTTGTTCGATGAATTTTGCGCGCAATTCTGGTTCTTCGATAATCTGGACAGCATCATTTACATTCTCCCTATCTTTCATTTCCCAAAGAAGATTAATTGCCTGTTCTTTTCTCTGCATATACACTTCTTCGCTCATTCCAATAAAAATATTTTCGTTTACAATATTGTGGAAAACCAAATAAGCCGCCCAATCTCTAAAACGTTCCTTGTATTTGCCGAGTGCATTTTCATGTAATATTCCACTCTTTCCTCGTTTATATTCTCTGAAACTGCTATAATCGTAATCCAAAGCCGAAGCAACCATAAACGCTTTTACCGGGTTCAAATGAATGTATTTTATACAATTCCAATAATACTTTTCACTTTCAATACATTCGCTTCCAAACCGATTTTGAAAAACATGTCCATTCCTATTATGTTTGTAATTATAGTATTGCGCGTATTTTGCCAAGATATTTGACATAAAATATGATAATTTTTGTTTTTCATCTGATTTTATAATTAGATGTGCATGATTTGACATGATGCAATATGCGTGAATTTCCACGTCATATTTTTCTAAAAATGTTTTAATGACTTTTTTAAAATATGATTTTTCCCGAACCTGTTCAAATATTTTTTCTCGATTGATGCCACGCACAAATACATGATACAAGCCGGTACTGCTTTTCTGCCGTTTTACGTGACGAGGCAAGCTAATCCCTCCTTATAATATAGCAGATTAAAAACACGGATTTTTAATTTTGGGACACCGTTGCAGTCAATTTAGGACGTAGTAAAATTCAATTTCACTACGTCCCCAACTGATTAAAATGTGAATTTTTCTTCAAAATATGCTTTCAAGTCTTCAATTTTAATTCTTTCTTGCTGCATAGTATCACGGTCACGCACCGTTACGGCTCCGTCTTCTTCTGATTCAAAGTCGTATGTAATACAGAATGGTGTTCCGATTTCGTCCTGGCGACGGTAACGTTTACCGATATTGCCTCTGTCGTCGAATTCGCAGTTGTAATACTTAGATAACTGAGCGTAGACTTTTTCTGCGCCTTCATTTAATTTCTTAGAAAGTGGAAGCACACCAATTTTTACCGGTGCAAGTGCGGGGTGGAAATGAAGTACTGTACGGACATCTCCGCCTTCCAATTCTTCTTCGTCATATGCCGCGCAAAGGAATGCAAGAACCACACGGTCTGCACCGAGTGATGGTTCTACAACATATGGAATGTATTTTTCTTTCTTTTCATCATCAAAGTATGACATATCTTGTTTCGATACTTCCTGATGTTGTGTAAGGTCGTAGTCTGTTCTGTCTGCGATTCCCCACAATTCTCCCCATCCGAACGGGAATAAGAATTCGATATCAGATGTCGCTTTGCTGTAGAAACTGAGTTCTTCTTTTGCATGGTCTCTGACTCTCATTTCATCTTCTTTGATTCCGAGTGTCTGTAACCAGTCGATACAGAACTTCTTCCAGTATGCAAACCATTCAAGGTCAGTGTCAGGTTCACAGAAGAATT
>CAZRZV010000149.1:0-2387 GCA_964604665.1 uncultured Faecalimonas sp.
AAATATCATCCTCACGGGGACAGCTCCATTTACGGAGCCCTGGTCAATATGGCGCAGGAATGGTCTACCAGATATCCTCTTGTAGACGGCCATGGTAACTTTGGGTCTGTGGACGGCGACGGCGCGGCTGCCATGCGTTACACAGAAGCCCGTCTTAGCAAGATTTCCATGGAATTGACTGCTGATATAAATAAAAACACAGTCGATTTTGTGCCAAACTTTGACGAGACAGAAAAAGAACCTTCTGTTTTACCTGCAAGATTTCCAAACCTTTTGGTAAATGGTACATCAGGAATTGCGGTTGGTATGGCGACAAATATTCCGCCTCACAATTTGCGTGAAGTAATAAATGCGGTTGTTAAAATTATTGACGACCAGATTGAAGACAAAGAAGAAACTACCATTGAAGAAATTCTTGAAATCATCAAAGGACCTGACTTCCCGACAGGAGCAATGATTCTCGGTACAAGAGGTATCGAAGAAGCGTACCGTACCGGCCGCGGAAAAATCAGAGTTCGTGCAGTGACAGATATTGAGCCGATGTCAAACGGCAAAAACCGTATCATTGTAACGGAACTTCCTTTTATGGTAAACAAAGCCCGCTTAATTGAGAAGATTGCGGAACTTGTAAAAGATAAGAAAATAGATGGTATTACAGCACTTGAGGACCAATCCAGCCGAGAAGGTATGAGAATTTGTATTGAACTTCGCCGTGATGTAAATCCAAATGTCGTTTTAAATCAATTGTACAAACATACACAGCTTCAGGATACATTTGGTGTAATTATGTTGGCTCTTGTGAATAATGAGCCGAAAGTATTAAATATCCTTGATATGCTGAAGTTCTATTTGAAACATCAGGAAGAAGTTGTAATAAGAAGAACACAATATGAACTCAACAAAGCAGAAGAAAGAGCTCATATTTTGCAAGGTTTGTTGATTGCCCTCGATAATATCGATGAAGTGATTAAAATTATTCGCGGTTCTAAGACGACACAGATTGCGAAAGAAGGCTTAATTGAAAGATTTTCTCTCACAGACGTGCAGGCACAAGCTATTGTAGATATGAGACTTCGTGCTCTTACAGGTTTGGAAAGAGAAAAAATCGAGACAGAATATGCGGAGCTCATGAAATTAATTGGTGAGTTAAAAGCAATTCTTGCAGATAGAAAACTGTTGCTTGGAGTTATTAAGAATGAAATCCTTTTGATTGCCAATAAATACGGTGATGAGAGAAGAACACAAATCGGATTTGACGAATTTGATATATCTGATGAAGATTTGATTCCGAGACAGGATGTTGTGATTGCCATGACAAAACTTGGTTATATCAAACGTATGACAACGGATACCTTCAAGAGCCAGAACCGTGGCGGTAAAGGTATCAAGGGAATGCAGACATTAGATGAAGACTATGTAGAAGAATTATTTATGACGTCTTCCCATGATTATATCTTGTTCTTTACAAACACCGGTCGTGTGTACCGTATGAAAGGATATGAAATTCCGGAAGCAAGCAGAACTTCCAGAGGTACTGCAATCATCAATTTGTTACAATTGATGCCGGGTGAAACAATCACAGCAACCATTCCGATTGAAAACTATGACGAGGGACAGTACCTTGTTATGGCTACAAAGAAAGGTCTCGTGAAGAAAACCGAAATTACAGAATATTCCAATGTCAGAAAGACAGGGCTTGCAGCGATTACACTTCGTGAAGATGACGAATTAATCGAAGTTAAGATTACAGACAATCAAAAAGACGTTTTTGTTGTAACGAAATTCGGTCAATGTATTCGTTTTGAAGAAACCGATGTCCGTGCAACAGGAAGAACATCCATGGGTGTAAGAGGTATTAACCTTATCGACGGAGATGAAGTTGTAGCTATGCAATTGGATGCACAGGGAGAATATTTGCTGGTAGCATCTGAAAAAGGTATGGGTAAACGTACAAGAATTGACGAATTTAAAGTGCAAAACCGTGGCGGTAAAGGTGTGAAATGTTATAATATCACAGAAAAGACAGGAGATGTGATAGGAGCCAAGGCCGTAAATGAAGATGATGAGATTATGATTATCAATACCGACGGTATTATTATCCGTACAGAATGTGCAAGTATTTCTGTGCAGGGACGTATCACTTCCGGAGTGAAGCTGATTAATTTGAACGGCGACTCGAAGGTTGCAAGTGTTGCAAAAGTAAGAGAAAAGGAAGAAGAAAATGAGGGCATTATCGATGTCTCCAAAGAAAATGTAACAGAATAGAATAGCAGCCCATATTTTTAGGAATGTGGGAATATACTAGAAAGAACATTACATTTCAGGAGTTTATATGTTTTCATTATCAAATGCCGTACCGGATTCTTATGCTAAGATAAAAGGAAATG
>CAZRZV010000150.1:0-2323 GCA_964604665.1 uncultured Faecalimonas sp.
GCGGATGAAAGTTTACTTAAGAAAGTAAAAGCTATGAACGAAGCAGGTGACAAATCAGTTATTAAAACTTGGTCACGCCGCTCAACAATTTTCCCAATGATGGTTGGACATACAATCGCAGTTCATGACGGAAGAAAACATGTGCCTGTATATGTTACAGAAGATATGGTTGGACACAAACTCGGAGAGTTCGTTGCAACAAGAACATACAGAGGACATGGAAAAGACGAAAAGAAATCAAAAGTACGTTAATAATCGGAAACAAGTCGTAATTTGAAAGGAGGGTTCATCCATGGCAAAAGGACATAGATCCCAAATCAAAAGAGAGAGAAATGCTAATAAAGACACAAGACCGTCAGCTAAGTTATCTTATGCTAGAGTATCTGTGCAAAAAGCATGTTTCGTTTTAGATGCCATCAGAGGTAAGGATGTACAGACAGCACTTGGTATTTTGACATACAATCCAAGATATGCTTCTAGTTTAATTAAAAAATTATTAGAATCAGCTATTGCAAATGCTGAAAATAACAACGGTATGAACGTTGAAAACCTTTATATTGCAGAATGTTATGCAAACAAAGGACCAACAATGAAAAGAATTCACCCACGAGCACAAGGAAGAGCTTATAGAATCGAAAAGAGAATGAGCCACATCACAATTGTGCTTGATGAAAGATAAGGAGGAGGAAAAGAATGGGACAGAAAGTTAATCCTCACGGCTTAAGAGTCGGCGTTATCAAGGATTGGGATTCTAAATGGTACGCAGAAGAAAAATTTGCTGATTACTTAGTAGAAGACCATGAAATCAGAGTATTTCTGAAAAAGACATTATACAGTGCCGGAGTTTCAAAAATCGAAATCGAAAGAGCTTCTGACCGCGTTAAAATTACAATTTATACAGCAAAGCCTGGTGTTGTAATCGGTAAAGGCGGAGCAGAAATCGAAAAACTCAAAAAAGAACTCCAAAAAATCACAGACAAGAAATTAGTTGTTGATATCAAAGAAATTAAGAGACCGGATAAAGATGCTCAATTGGTAGCTGAAAACATTGCATTACAATTAGAAAACCGTATTTCTTTCAGACGTGCAATGAAATCTTGCATGTCAAGAACAATGAAGGCCGGAGCGCTTGGTATCAAAGCAGCTTGTTCAGGACGTTTAGGTGGAGCTGATATGGCTCGTACAGAGTTCTATTCAGAAGGAACGATTCCACTTCAAACACTCCGAGCAGACATCGACTATGGATTCGCTGAAGCAGACACAACTTACGGAAAAGTAGGTGTTAAGGTCTGGGTATATAAAGGCGAAGTTCTTCCAACGAAAGCAACTAAGGAAGGGAGCGATAAATAATTATGTTAATGCCAAAAAGAGTAAAACGTCGTAAACAATTCCGTGGTTCTATGAAAGGAAAAGCTTTACGTGGAAATAAAATTACAAATGGTGAGTTTGGTCTTGTGGCAACTGAACCATGCTGGATTCGCTCAAACCAAATCGAGGCAGCCCGTATTGCCATGACACGTTATATCAAACGTGGTGGTAAAGTTTGGATCAAGATTTTCCCAGACAAGCCGGTAACTACAAAACCAGCTGAAACTCGTATGGGTTCCGGTAAAGGAACACTTGAATACTGGGTAGCAGTTGTGAAACCGGGACGTGTAATGTTCGAACTTTCAGGAGTACCTGAAGAAGTGGCTCGTGAAGCATTACGTCTTGCTATGCATAAATTACCTTGCAAATGTAAGATCGTTTCTCGCGAAGAATTAGAAGGCGGTGATAACAGTGAAAATTAATAAATTCGTAAAAGATTTACAAGGCAAAACCGTTGCACAATTGAACGAAGAATTAGTAGCTGCTAAAAAGGAGCTTTTCAATTTGAGATTTCAAAATGCAACAAATCAATTAGATAACACAAGCCGTATTAAAGAAGTAAGAAGAAATATCGCTAGAATTCAAACAGCTATTACAGAAGCTTCTAAAGCAGAGTAATTTCTAGAAAGGAGATATTATCGTGGAAAGAAATCTTAGAAAAACACGTGTTGGTAAAGTTATCAGCAATAAGATGGACAAAACAATCGTTGTTGCAGTCGAAGACCATGTGAAACATCCTCTTTACAACAAAATCGTGAAGAGAACATACAAATTGAAAGCACATGATGAAGAAAATGTATGCAACATTGGTGATAAAGTAAAAGTTATGGAAACAAGACCATTGTCAAAGGACAAGAGATGGAGACTTGTTGAAGTTATGGAAAAAGTAAAATAGTATTAAAGGAGGTTTACCTGCATGATACAACAGGAAAGTAGACTTAGAGTAGCAGACAAT
>CAZRZV010000151.1:0-2296 GCA_964604665.1 uncultured Faecalimonas sp.
TCACAGGATATATCATCAAAATACCACGAATCCAATGCAGAAATCGTGATTCCAAGACGATTCTTTAAATCATCCAAATCGATTCCACTTACCAAAAGAGATTCATTACAAACGATTTCGGAAGGTGCATACTTGGCAATTTCATCCATCAACTTTCTTGAGTTGTCAAGCTCCGTCACAAAATAGTCTCCCGTTGTAACATCAGCCACAGAAAGTCCATAAGAGTCATCACTATACACAATACACATAATGTAATTGTTCTTTGTAGAGTCGAGAGCCTGTGTGTTTAAATTTGTACCGGGGGTAACGATACGAACGACCTCACGTTTCACAATTCCTTTTGTAAGTTTCGGGTCTTCTACCTGTTCACAGATAGCTACCTTATAGCCTTTTTGCACCAGACGATTTAAGTAGCCATCTACTGCATGATAAGGAACGCCGCACATTGGTGCCCTCTCTTCTAATCCGCAATTTTTCCCTGTCAAAGTGATTTCTAATTCTCTGCTTGCCGTGATGGCATCATCAAAGAACATTTCGTAGAAATCTCCCAATCTATAAAATAGGATGCAGTTCGGATATTGGGCTTTCACGTCCATATATTGCTGCATCATTGGTGTTAATTCTGCCACGTCTTTTCTCCTTATCTTCTGTTCACAATCATACAGAATAAAGTATAGACCAATTTGCCGAAAATTACAAATATTTATTGCTTATAAAACCTGCTACTTTGTGTATAAAAGGCTCTATCTACTCTCGTAACGAATGAATGGTCTATCCACTAAAGTGCCTCCGAACGCAACAATGGAGCGGGATTTGTTAAAATCCCGCCCCAACTATTGACTTAGAACCGAAAATTCTCCATCTGTATTTCAATTGCTATTTATTTATTCGTATGAATGAATTTAATTGATAACAAATCATCCGTAAAATTTGAAGGATCCATATCGGTTTCTTGCAGAAACATCATATATTTTAATTGGATTGTTTTATCGCGATAATTATCGCCGATTTTCTTTAGCTCATCATCAAAGGTTTGAGTACCGTATTTGCTGCGTTCTTGTGAAAATACATTTTCTGTCTCCCATGCACAAAATGCTTTCAAGTTGTTTTCCCAATCTTCAAGGTTTTCTAATAGACAGTCAACCTCTTTTTCACGAAACACTATTTTAAGATCGTTCTTCGTCTGCTGAAATTCATTTCTCCAGTTTTCATTATATTCTGAAACGATTTCTGAATAATTTTTTTCTCCTTTATCAAAAGAATGTTGAAATAACAGGTCGATTGGATTTTCCGATATTTTTTTATTAAAAAAATCAGGATAATAAATAGAATTGTTTGTATTGTACGAATTAGTTATGTTATCATTTGTAGTTTCTTTTAAATCAGGGACAGTATTATCACAAGAAGCTAATAGCGTTATCATTACAGCTAACAGCAGTATGAAAAGTGATTTACCAATTTTTATATGTTCGATTGTAGGTGCTTTTAACAAAAATATCCGCTTCATCCATATGCCTCCTATATACGCCTAAACTTTTTTTACCGCCCGCATAAATAATTGTACTAAATGCAGAATACGGATCACTACCATTTATTATATCATCCATAACAAATTAACAGAGTTCTCAAATCTATTTAAATCTTGAGCAAGTA
Source organism: uncultured Faecalimonas sp. (assembly GCA_964604665.1). GTDB lineage: Bacteria > Bacillota > Clostridia > Lachnospirales > Lachnospiraceae > Faecalimonas. Next base: position 1,654 of record CAZRZV010000151.1, read on the forward strand.
AATTCAGAGCTTCTTTTTCAGTAATACTTGTAAAACTCTCGCCACTCTTTATCAAATGACCATATCCAATTGTAATATTTCCGTATCCGTCATCATAAGGTGTCGGGAAAAATCCCTCATAAATTAGCAATAAATTATAACTAGCCACACCTTGTCCTGTAGAAACATACCCATCCGCATTAATAAACCTTTCAATCTGCGGGTCATAATACCTGCTCTCCAGATAGTAGAACCCACTCTCGGCTGGACTTATATATGTACCCAGCAATCACCGAAGCGATTGCACGGTCGTTATTCTCACTTTTATTCCTGTTTCAAATTTCGTCTGCCGTTCCGATGAAACGGTAGACAATAGTGATTTCTTGTTGTCGGCATCCGTCCACCTTAATGGTATGTCCGATTTCAATTCGCTCAATCAACTGATTGAGCATATTTGCTGTGAGCGTTTCGATGTTTAGATACTCGTCCAGCACAACTTTCAATTTCTGCACGTTCTGCTCGTCGTTGCCCTCAGCACCTAATTCAGCCTCAATTACCGCAAGTCTTGCGGTGATCTGCTTTTGCTCGTTGGTGTACTCGGTCAGCATCGAATGATAGCTTTCCAAATCTAAGAGGTCAGTGGCAAAATCCTCGTACAGTTTTT
>CAZRZV010000152.1:0-2244 GCA_964604665.1 uncultured Faecalimonas sp.
AATGAAACACATGATGATATTCACCTGACGATTGATTCGCCAAATGAAGCTATGACAATCTTGAAGACAAGGTTTGTCAGAGAGGATTACCCCGATATTGTAGGGATTGGAGGAGACATTAATTACTCCAATTTCCTCGATGCGGATTTGTTTATGGACATTTCTGATCTTGAGGAAATCGGAATGGTAAAGCAATCGTATCTGGATATTGATAAAGAATTGGAGTTTGTGCCACAGGAGGGAACCTATGCGTTACCATATGTAGCGAATGCTGCAGGAATTCTGTACAACAAAGATATGTTTGAAGAGCACGGATGGACAATTCCGGAAACATGGGATGAATTTCTTGCCTTATGTGACAAAATCGAGGCTGCTGGCATACAACCATTGTATTTAGGATATAAAGATACATGGACATGTCTGGCACCGTGGAATGCACTGGCAGTCGGACTGACCGACTCGGATACCTGTAATCAGGTCAATATGGGAAATACGACTTTTACGGAAGAATATCGTGAGACGGCTGAAAAAATCAGGGTATTGCTCGATTATGCAGAACCAAATCCCTATGCATATGGATATAATGATGCATGTACTGCGTTTGCAAGGGGACAGTCTGCAATGTATCCAATCGGCAGTTATGCAATTCCACAGATTAGGTCAGTGAATCCGACAATAAATATTGATTCCTTCACTTTTCCGGCAAATGAATCAGAGGAAGAGAATGTCTTAAATTCTGGAATTGATTTGCAATTCTGCGTCATGAAGAACTGTGAGAACAAAGAAGCAGTGTATGAGGTTCTTCGTTTTCTGTATGAAGATGAAACAGTTCAGATTTATCTTGACGAACAGGGCGGTATTGCATGCAAGGAAGGAGATTTCGATATTCCTTCGGAATTAGAGGGAATGCGGACCTATATTGAGAATGACAGAATGGCAGATTTTCAGGATCATCATTATCCAAGTGAAATGAGTGTTGATGCCATGATACAGACATATCTGCTGGATAGTAGCGAAACAGCAACAGATACATTCTTGAAAAGGTTCGACACAGACTGGAAACGGTATAACAGGGATTTGATCCGAAAGGTGCAGCAATACCAGAAGGAAAAGGAGGGTGCACAATGAAAAAGAAAATGACAAATCGGGATAAGACATTCTGGGCAGTGATCATACCGGTACTAATATTGTTCTTTGCCTTTAATACGCTGCCTATGATTAAGGGCGTCATATATAGTTTCACAAATTACAGGGGATATGGTTCCTATGATTATGTTGGATTTCGCAATTATATGGATCTCTTTACCGATGTCAGAGTAGGTAAAAGCTATCTTTTTACATTTAAATATGCATTGATAGGGACTGTGTTAGTCAATGTGTTCAGTTTAATTATGGCACTTGGATTAAACAGTAAAATTCGTTTTAAAAGTGCACTGAGAGGAATTTATTTTGTACCTAATATATTGGGAGGATTGGTAATTGGTTATATTTTTAGTTTTATATTTACATATATTCTCCCGGTAATTGGAAACACATTTAACATTGGTTTTTTACAGAACAGTATTCTGGCTAGTGAAAAGTATGCATGGATTGGTGTACTGATTGTAGGTGTATGGCAGGCGGTAGCAATGAATACGATCATATACATTTCCGGTCTCCAGACAGTTCCACAGGAAGTGTATGAAGCAAGTATGCTGGATGGAGCAAGTAAATGGAAAGAATTCTGGAAGGTGACGTTTCCTCTTGTCTTGCCGTTTGTCACAATCAATCTGGTACTGAGTACAAAGAATTTCCTGATGGTATTCGACCAGATTATGTCATTGACAAAAGGTGGTCCGGCACAGAGCACAGAATCAATTTCTTACCTCATATACCGAAACGGAATGGATGGCGGACAGTTTGGCTTCCAGAGTGCCAACGCAGTGATCTTCTTCATGGTAATTGTGGCAATTTCCGTTTTCCAGATGACCGTTATGAATAAAAAGGAGGAGCAGCTATGATGAGAGAGAGGCAAAAAACAAACTGGGTACTGACAATCGTACTGATTTTGGGAACAGTTACCGTATTTTTTCCGCTATATATGGCATTTATCATTGCTTTCAAACAGCCGAGTGAGATGACAAATGATGTGGCAGGTGCATTGGCTTTTCCTGCAAAATGGAGCCTGGATAATTTCAGACAGGCGATGGAAGTCACAGATTTTTGGAATTCGCTGGGAAACAGCCTTTTGATTACACTGACGAC
>CAZRZV010000153.1:0-2209 GCA_964604665.1 uncultured Faecalimonas sp.
GCAGAAATCATTTCCGAACTGCCGGAAAAGAGAGATGATGTGACAAAATACTTTTCCATGAGTGATGGAACCATCAAGGCATGTGTCTATCCACAAAATGTCCATTATCTTGCAGACGGTGTTTACGAAGAAATCGATAATACGTTAGTGGAAAGTGCGGAAAATGAAAACACGTATTATAAAAACACCAAAAATAGTTTTTCAGTAAAGATTCCAAAAAATTTTACAGCAGACTTCATTGAATTTTCCGATGAAAACGGATTTGTAAAATTTAAGTTAGACGGTGCGGCCAACAGGAAAATTGAAAAACTTACCAAGAAAGACAATCACAAAGCGGCAGATGTTACGGATGTCAAAAACGTCAACGACAGGGCAACTTTCAAAAACGTAAAAGGCGATGTAGACATGACATATGACCTCGCAGGCAACAAACTGAAAGAAACCATCATATTGCACAAGAAGACCAGGCAAGTATTTCTCTTCAAGGTGCAGACATCAGCGGCCAATGCAGTGGTAAATAATGACCAATCTGTCAGTTTCTTTAATGCGGATGGAATAGAGATTTATTGCATGGAAAGCCCTTACATGGTGGATGCCGACGGAGCATATACCGATGCAGTTGAAACCAGATTGGAAAAGGCAGATGACGGATATCGTCTTATTTACATTCCGGATTATGAATGGCTTTCAGAGAAGAATCGTGCTTACCCGGTCAAGATTGACCCGACCATGAGACAGGCGATATATAAAGAGACGGTCACAGATACCTATGTAGTAAATAAGACATCCACTATTTACGGTGGATGGGATGTAATTAACGTGGGAAGACGTGCCGATGGGACAAATCAGATGGTATTGCAAGGGCTGATTCGTTTTGATATTCCTGCGGAAATCGGCAAAAACGATTGTATTGTAGATGCAAAATTGGAACTGGTGCATTATACAACTTACCCGTCGGATAATGGCATTGAAATTGACGTACACGAACTCACATCCGGATTTACGGAAGGAGGTACGACATGGAGCAACAGACCATCTTACAATCCGACAGTAATCGATTTTGCCGTGGTAAATACGAATAACAAATACGCAGGCAATACGACATTTTCTTATGATAGCTATAACCTGACTTCTTTAGTAAATAAATGGCATAACGGGGCGCCGAATTATGGGATTTTGCTGAAATATCATGACGATGATAGTACAGTGTCACAAAGCAGACAGGTATATTATTTTGCAAAACAAAGTTTATATTACGGAAGCGTTTCCAAATTTGTGGAAATAGTGTATCGGAATACAACCGGGCTGGAGGACTATTGGAACTACAGTACACAAAGTTTCGGGAAATATGGTACGGGATATGTGAATAATTACAATGGAAATTTAGTATATGTACATGATGACGTAACCTTTCGCTCCGGCATTAACGGATTTACGCTTTCCCATGTTTATAATTCTTCGAATGTTCTTAAATATGCGGGAGGGGGCTATGATTTAGGAGACTGTTATGGAAACGGCTGGTCTCTGAGCCTTGTACAGAAGTTAGAGCCGGTTAGCATTACGGGAAACAGTTATGTCAAGTACAAATATACAGATGGAGATGCAACAGAACATTATTTTGTACAGAATACAGATGGAAAAATCGTAGACGAAGACGGACTGGGATATACTTATGAAGCAATCTCAGAAGGCGAATTGATTCATAAGATTACAGATAAAAACAAGACGGTTTTGAAATTTGATAATAGTGGATATTTAAGGAAAATTATAGATTCTAACGGTAATACCATTCATCTTGAATACGGTTACAGATCCGGGAAGGGTTGTTTTCTGGAATTAATTACCACATCATCCGGTGGAGAGTATAAATTTTATTATAGGGACGATACTTGTCTATTGAACTATATAAGGGATCACAACTTAAGATACACTACCTTTAACTACGACGATAGTTGGAATTTAACCAGTATATTTCGCTGGGATGGTACTTCTGTATGGTTTTCATACGATGCGGCGAATACCGGTGCCGGCAGGTATTGGCTGACAAAAGTGCAAATACCGGACAAGCGAACAGTGTGCTATGATTATTATCCGGAAACAGGAAAAATCAAACAGGTGAGAGCGGTTGGCTCCACAGGAACCATTTCAGGAACTAATACATATACTTATTCTCAGAATCAGACACGTATCGTGGATCAGGATAATAAAG
>CAZRZV010000154.1:0-2208 GCA_964604665.1 uncultured Faecalimonas sp.
CTTTATTATCCTGATCCACGATACGTGTCTGATTCTGAGAATAAGTATATGTATTGGTTCCTGAAATGGTTCCTGTGGAGCCAACCGATTTCAAAAGTATTTTGTCACATCATCTCTCTTTTCCGGCAGTTCGGAAATGATTTCTGCTTCGGTATGTGTATTCTCGGCTGTCTGACTTTCAGCAGGTGATTCGCCTATCGTTGCTACATTTGTTGTTGCCTCTTTCGTTGCAAACAATTCTGCAATATCTGCAGCTGTCACCGTAACCGGTATGTCTGTAAGGACAAGTATCACAGCTAACAGACACGAAAAAAAGGCCGTTCTTCGTTTACGCATAATGCTCCTCCCTTTCCGGAAAAACCTGCCTAACAAAGACAACCTCTATCTTTATCTTTATAGTAACATTTTTATTTACAAAAGTAAATCTTTATTTGAATCCTTACATCGCTTACAAAACATGATACTTTGGCTTCTTTTCTCTGTAAAACCAATGCATCATATTGCCGCTGAAAATGATGCCAAGTGCAGAAAGCCCTGAAAAGAAAGTTGCAAACGGAAGACAGATTTGCCCGAACAGTTGTAATGGTTGGTCGCTATAGTCCCAGACCGCCCAATGCAGCCACTTATTTACGATAATTCCGGTGATAAATTCACATGCCGTCACAAAAATGGTGCATCGAATGACCTGTAGCCACATCGGGTCACGCCAGTTGCACCATTGTCCCTGTAACCAAAAAAACAAAAGACACAGACCGCCTAAGATAAACATACTCCAATGTGTAAACCCACGAAAAGTCAATTCGCAGGCACAATATAAGATACCGCCGAGGGTCCATAAAAATAAGTATTCGCTTAATTTTTTCAGACACATAAAAACGCCCTCCCCAAGTAATCTACTACTTAGTTTGGACGTTCTTGTTTGAAAATATAGATGAAAATTACACCATCTCGCCAAGGTAATAAAACCCTTTACATTCATTTAAACGTACATTTACGATTTTTCCAATGAGACTTTCATCGCCTTTAAAATGAACCGTCAGGTTGTTGCTGAGTTTCCCTGTCATAAGAGTACTGTCGTGGTCGTTGCGCGTCTCTACCAGCACTTGCTGTGTGGTGCCTGTGTGCGCACCGCATACCTCCGCGGAAATCGTCTGCACTTCTTTTAGAAGTCGGTCAAATCGGTCCTTCACCACATCATCCGGCACCTGATTTTCCATTGCCGCAGCCGGTGTTCCCGTTCTCTTAGAATAAATGAACGTAAATGCACTGTCGTAACGAACTTTTTTCACTACATCCATGGTTTCTAAGAAGTCTTCTTCTGTTTCACCAGGAAATCCTACAATGATATCTGTAGTCAGTGAAATATCCGGAATGGCAGTTTTAATTTTATTTACTAATTCTAAGTATTGCTCTTTTGTATAACGACGATTCATCTTTGTTAAAATTTCCGTGCTTCCTGACTGCACAGGTAAATGAAGATGCCTACAAATCTTCTTTGAATTTTTTATCACTTCAATCAGTTCATCGGACAAATCCTTTGGATGAGACGTCATAAAGCGAATCCTTTCAAGCCCTTCAATCTTTTCGACTTCCTGTAGGAGCTGTGCGAATGTCATTGGCTCTTCTAAATTCTTTCCATAGGAATTTACATTTTGTCCAAGTAACATGACTTCTACTACACCGTCTGCAACTAAGGCTTCAATCTCCCGCAGGATATCCTTTGGATTACGGCTTCGCTCTCGTCCGCGCACATAAGGAACGATACAATAACTACAGAAATTATTGCAGCCAAACATAATATTGACGCCTGATTTGAAAGAAAATTTGCGTTCGCTTGGGAGGTCCTCCACAATCTTATCCGTGTCTTTCCAAATGTCAATTACCATATGTTCTGATTGGAATCTTGTTACAATTAACTCTGCAAATTTATAGATATTATGCGTTCCAAAGATAATATCCACATATCGGTATTGTTTCTTTAATTTTTCAATGACTTCCGGTTCCTGCATCATGCATCCGCAAAGCCCAATCATCATATGCGGATTTTCTTTCTTGTTGCGTTTTAGTTGACCGAGACGTCCATATACTCTCATATTTGCATTTTCACGGACCGTACAGGTATTGAAGATTACAAAGTCAGCCTTTTCTTCATCGGGTTCTTCCACATATCCTATCTGCTCCAAAATACCGACTAACTTTTCGGAATCT
>CAZRZV010000155.1:0-2126 GCA_964604665.1 uncultured Faecalimonas sp.
AGTTGGTTCTACAAAGAACGGCAGAGACTCAGAATCAAAGAGATTAGGTGCGAAAAGAGCTGACGGACAATTCGTAAAAGCTGGAAACATTCTTTACAGACAACGTGGAACAAAGATTCACCCGGGTACTAACGTAGGACGTGGTGGAGACGATACATTATTTGCCTTAGTTGACGGTGTTGTAAGATTCGAAAGAAAAGGAAGAGATAAGAAACAAGTTTCTATCTATCCTGTAGCAGAATAAGAATGTAGCAATTGCATGAATCAGGCTTCAAATCAAATGATTTGAAGCCTTGTTTTTTGAGAATAATAATGTTATTGTAATAATGTTATTGATGAATAAAATCATACTCATATAGGAGAAAAATTATGTTTGCAGATAGAGTAAAGATTTATATTCGTTCCGGAAAAGGCGGAGACGGGCACGCAAGTTTCAGAAGAGAACTGTATGTGCCAAACGGCGGACCGGACGGTGGTGACGGCGGCCGTGGCGGAGATGTGATTTTCGAGGTGGATGAAGGATTAAATACGCTTGTTGATTATCGTCACGTCAGAAGATATTGTGCGAAAGACGGTGAACAGGGCGGAAAGAGAAGATGTCATGGCAAGGATGCAGAGGACATGATTCTTCGTGTGCCGGAGGGAACTGTCATCAAAGAGGCAGAAACAGGCAAAGTGATTGCTGATATGTCAGGTGACAATCGCAGACAAGTCATTTTAAAAGGTGGAAAAGGCGGTCTTGGAAATCAGCATTTTGCGACTGCAACCATGCAGATTCCAAAGTATGCACAGCCGGGACAACCCGCACAGGAGTTGAATGTATTATTGGAATTAAAAGTGATTGCTGACGTAGGGCTTATCGGATTTCCAAATGTTGGCAAATCTACGCTGTTATCACGTGTGACGAATGCCAATCCAAAGATTGCAAATTATCATTTTACAACAATTAATCCGAATCTTGGTGTTGTGGATTTGGAAGGCACGGACGGTTTTGTAATCGCCGATATTCCGGGATTAATCGAAGGAGCATCGGAAGGGGTAGGCCTGGGACACGAGTTTTTGCGTCATATTGAGCGTACGAAAATGATGATTCATGTTGTAGATGCTGCTTCCTCTGAGGGACGAAATCCAATTGATGATATTTACAAAATTAATGCTGAATTGGAAGCATATAATCCGGAGGTTGCAAAGCGTCCACAGGTTATTGCGGCGAACAAGACGGATTTAATCTATTCAGAAGATGAAGACCCGGTAGAAAAGATTCGCGCAGAATTTGAGCCGCAGGGAATCAAGGTATTCCCCATTTCAGGTGTATCAGGAGACGGTATCAAAGAATTATTGTATTATGTCAATGAGCAGTTGAAAACTCTGAATCAGAAGACAACTGTATTTGAGCAGGAATATTTCCCAGAAGAAGAACTGATTCACGAAGATTTGCCATATATGGTTACTGTGGAAGACGGCATGTATGTCGTGGAGGGTCCGAAGATTGAGAAGATGCTTGGTTATACCAATTTGGATTCGGAGAAAGGATTTGCATTCTTCCAAAAATTCTTGAAAGACAGCGGTATTCTGGATGATTTGGAAAATGCCGGCATTGAAGAAGGCGATACGGTACGTATGTACGGCTTACAATTTGACTATTATAAGTAAAGGAGAAAGATAAATGACTTCAAAACAAAGGGCATATTTAAAGAGCCTTGCAATGGTTATGGATCCGATTCTTCAAATCGGAAAATCAAGCATGACTCCAGAAGTTACAGAAGCAGTTACAGAAGCATTGGAAGCACGTGAGCTGATTAAGATTAATGTGCTTCAAAACTGCATGGATGACCCGAAGGAACTTGCGCAGGTTCTTGCAGAACGTACACGTTCACAAGTGGTGCAGGTAATCGGAAAGAAAATCGTTTTATACAAAGAAGGAAAAGACGATAAGAAAAAAATCGTTTTACCATAAGCATAAACGAGGTAGGAATATGAAAATCGGTATCATGGGCGGGACGTTTGACCCAATCCATAACGGACATTTGATGTTGGGGAAATATGCATATAAACAATATGCGCTTGACAAAGTTTGGTACATGCCAAATGGCAATCCGCCTCATAAGTCTGGTGCAACAATTGAA
>CAZRZV010000156.1:0-2113 GCA_964604665.1 uncultured Faecalimonas sp.
TTGCTTATTGTGGGAATAATCCAATCAATAGAGCAGACCCTTCAGGAAAATTTTGGGGTGTTGTAGTCGGAGTTGTGTTAGTAATTGGTTTGGTTGCAACATTAGTTGGATGTGCAAAAAAAAGTAGCCCATCAAATAAAAAAACAACCACAAAAGAATTAACAGAAGATCAAAAAGTGCTTGTGGCAACAATTACTGCAGAGGCGACCGTAACTGCACAGGGAAAGCCAGTAAGCTCAGCAGGCAGACAAGCGATGGCTAATGTTGTTTTAAATCGAGTGGGTGTCCGAGAGTGGGCACAATACAAAACAATTGCTGAAATTTGTCAGTACACAGGTTTTGATGGATACGGAAACGAAAATTATCAAGCATGTATGGCGTACCTAAATGCACGAGATGGAAACAATGCGACTTATGAAGCAATAATTTGGGATGTAATGGCGGCATATGATTATGATATTACGGGTGGTTGCCAGTTGTATTATACACCAGCAGCTATGGTTCCTTCTGGTAGTCGCCCTAATTGGAATTATGATGTTTTGGTTGAAATAGCAGTTCCGGGTGTTGACCCATATTATGAGGGACGATTTTATAGGTATAGGTAAAAAAAGATGCTTAAAAGGAAATTATTTATATGTATATTATTATTAGAAATGATAAGTTTTTCTGCTTGCACTCCATCAAACTCGTCTGAAATATTATCAACACAACCTGTTGAACCACACAGTGAAATGTGCAACTCTGATATTGATAATGGTGAAGTAATAATAATAGAAGAAGAAGAATTTTATAAAATCATTTTTTCTGACAACAAGTATTACTATTGGATTTATGATGAAAATCATAATATAGTCAAAAGTGGTGAACCATTGAATAAGAAACCTCATATTTCAATGGTAAACGAACATCTTCTAAGATTTATATTGCAGTCAGGAACAGGAATTGGAACCCAATGGGGATACTATTATAATACGGAAAAAGATGTGTTATCACGAATTTTTATTAGTATTCTTAATCAAAGTGATGATAAGGTAATATATTGCGAAGCAGGTAAAATTGTTATAAGGGATATATTTGATAAAACAAAATATTATCAAGAAATTTCAGATTTTAAAGAAGAATTTTCAGAAGTTGCAGTTCCTTTTATAACTACCAAATTTGTTAACGGGGAGAAAAGTATTGAGGTAACGTATTTAAGTGGTTTGGATTTTGAAGAAGTAACAGAGATAATTAAGTTACCCTAAGTTGTTACTACACTAATTAAGGCGGTAAAGCAGAACGGGGATTAGGAATATGAATTCTTTGACTGAATTATATAATAGTATTTTATATGGTAATGAGATAGGATTCCAGTGTGATTATAAATGTTATTACATTTTGCCAAGTTTTAATAAAAATAATATAGTCGGTGCTTGTATTGGAGAAGTATATAAAGAAAATGAAATAGTATGTTTAGCAGAAAATGAACTTTATAATGCTCGTGTTAAGAACATAGTTTTTAGTGAAATTATTTCGAAAATTGATATTATGTGGGAAAACTTTTAAGCAAAAATGTACATATGCATAATCAAATGGTCTTAGAAAGTTCCTGACAGGATGACTTGGCTAGCAAAAAGAACTCATGCAGAATAAAAATTGCCGATTCTGTTACAAAAGAAGTGCATTTCGATCAACTATCGGATGAAAAAGGTGAATTTTTCGTGGGATGGAGTGATGATGAGAGTGATCGTTTTAATTTTTATCAAAGATTGACAATTAAGAAAAAGGCAAATGGCCCGGAAAGTGCCGATGTAATAATTCAATTCTGGGTAGATGATGTAGATGGTAGCAGATGTGTTTTGGAAAAGGCTGAAAACATAACCTTTTGGGTTAGATGATTTTAAAACATCGCTTGAATATTTAAATTAAAAGATGCATTTTGACCATTGAATAAGAGAACAGGTGGAAGAAAAAATTTTTCCACCTGTTTTTGCGTAAAAAAAGGATAGCTATGAAACCGACAATAAAGAACTGTATTTCCTGTATGACGGAGGAAATTCGGTTTATGGATTTATCAGAAAGAATGGAACAAGCGAGGAGACCTATTATTATACCTTCAATTTGCAGGGAGACA
>CAZRZV010000157.1:0-2060 GCA_964604665.1 uncultured Faecalimonas sp.
CAGCAACCCATTCCCCATTTATTTTTGATATGAATTTTCTCTTGCATACTGGACATCCATAATTGATTCTTCCGTCAGCGTATTCAAACTTAGATGGTTTCTTCGCCCTCTGTTTTTCCCTTGCTTCTCTGCATTCCTCGACTGTGCCGATTGCTCGGTACTTCTGGATTTCTCCAAGGGCTTTAATTGCTATGTCATATGCACTGTTAATAGCAATACCCTAACCTGTATCACACGGGATTGCCTTTCCTAATTCGTTGCAATCATATTTTAATTCTTCAATCGCTTCATTCTCCGTCATCCCTAGTACACTCCTTTAATTGTTCTGCGATTTCCTCAACCAGTTTGTGTTCCATAGTGGTTTTTGACTTATACGCTTTCACAAAATCATCAATAGCCTTGTTGTATGCCTGCTCAACATAATCAACAAATTCTTCACAATTCATTGCGTCAATTCTTATTACCATTTTGTTTTTATCACGGTAATCTTTCAATTCTTCAAGCCATTCTGCAATTTGTTTATGCTCTTCTGCGCAAGCTAGCCAATTTTGCAACATTGTTCCTTTTTCAAACTTAGTGTAATACCTGCACTCTTCTTCTATTTTTCTTGCGTGTTTTATTGCTTCATCAATTGTCATCTTTCCTCATCCTCCCATATCATAGGGCTACCATCCACATTTAAAAGTGGTGTAAATGTTCCATTATTGTATTGTCCACGAGATACGACATACATAACTTTTGTTTCTCTATGATATACAACCGTCCACTCGTATGTTTCTTCAATTTCTACAAACATAGAACGTGTATGGATAGTTTCCGAATATTCGGGTTCCTCATTTTCCAAAGCATTTACGTCCTTTACTTTCTTGGTGCAAGCTGTAAATATCGCTACAGCAAGCATAATTATTAATATTGCTATAATTTTCTTTTTCATTTATTTCTTCCTCCTTTTATACACTCCATATATGACCAATAAGATAATACCTGCTGCCAATGCAGTCTTTACAATCAACGTGAGTAACCCCTGAAGTGCTATAAGTGCTATGTACAGTACCCAGATTGTCATTACTTCCATTTTATTTCCTCCACATTCATCCATTAAGCCAAACTCTCGTTTTTCTGTTTCTTTTCCAATTCTATTTTGATACCGTCTTTCGTTTTGCTCATACGTGCAGTTTGATTGTTATGTGTATTTATCGTAATCTTCTTGATTCTGTCATCCTGAATAACATCTATATTCTCTTTAAACACCTTCGCAATCTCTGGATGCGTTCCCTGAAGCATCCTATCAATATTCTTTATACATTCTTCCTTTTGTTTTTTTCTTGTCCTGACACGACTCGCTATAATGCAATCACAATTTTCTGTGACTTCTCTGTTAACCTTTTCCTGTGTCGTTTCTTCTGGAACCTCTATCATTTTTCCATTTTTACAATATTCGCAATATCCTTCTCTCAATTCCATCTTTTATTTCCCCGCAACCTCTAGATTTTTAGTTCCTAAAATACAATATCCGTCTGACAGTCCTGTATAATTCTCTAATTTGTAAGTCACTTCCTGCCTTATAGATCTTCCGGTATGTTTACCATCATCAAACTCCATCTTTTCCAGAATGTCTCCCACTTTGTAATTCCTATCGTCTTTTCGAAGCGTAAAAGTTTTAATTCCACTCACGATGTCATCAAAAAAGCTTTTACCTACCCTTATCTGATGAACTGTTTTTGGCATTTCACTCGGCAGGACCTTCATTTTCTTTTCATCTTCCATCTCTTCTAATTTTTTCTTAGTCTCTCGGTCGATTTTAGCTTGTTGTTCAGAATATTTTTGTTCTTCTGACTTTCTGTTTATGGACGTCTTTGAAATGCCTTCTTCATTCAGTCTTTCCGAGGCTTTCTCCGGTTTTTGCGCCGGCGCAATTTCTTCCTTGTTCGTTTTCGTCTCCTGCTTAAGTGTTTCTGTACCTTCCTCTATTGTTTTCTCCTCTACAATGTACTTTTTCCATGAATCCTCCTTAAATATTTCTTCTGTAATGTTTTGAAACTCTTCCCATGACATATCTA
>CAZRZV010000158.1:0-2048 GCA_964604665.1 uncultured Faecalimonas sp.
AAAAGAAGATGAGTATATGGTTGTTTGCAATTTTGACAATATGAAAAATATGAGAAATGAAGCCATAAAAGCAGGAAATACAACAATAAATCTCAAAGGGAAAGAGTATCATTTAAAATATCAAGAATGTAAAGAAGGATATATATTAATGTCAACCAGTCATACAAATACAGGTATGATACTGGTTCCGGATAATTGTCCTTTAACAGATGATGTGAAGGAAAAATATTTATTAGTGGCAAATTATAATGCAAATACGAATAAAGAAAAAGAGGAAATAGAGGCAATATTTTCAGTGGGAAGTTGGGGTGAAAAATCAGATTTCATTAAGAACTTGGAGAAAAATCAAATTGAACTGGATGGATTAACCAAAATTTCCATACGAGAATCAAGTAATGGTTTAGCTACAATCATCACCTTTATAGCAATTTATTTAGGAGTTATATTCCTCATTGCAAGTTCGGCAATACTTGCCTTAAAACAATTAACAGACAGTTCAGACAACAAGCAAAGATATAACATTTTAAGAAAAATCGGCTGTGATGAAAAAATGATTAACCAAGCATTATTCAGACAAATCGCAATATTCTTCGGAGTGCCTTTATTACTTGCAATGATACATTCGATATTCGGAATACAATTTGCAGTAGAGATGATGTCCGGTTTGGCAAGCAGGGACGATTTACTGCCATCTGCAATCTGGGCGGTTGTGATCATCGGTGCGATTTACGGCGCATATTTCTTAGCTACTTATTTTGGCAGCAAAAATATTATAAAAGAATGTGAGTAAGCAGTCTTTCACATTTATAGCAAAACTGTTTGACATATAAATTTTAATATAGTAAAATACTTTGAAAAGACCTAGGTAAGGTAGTTGAAAGTTGAGCGTATGTTGAGAGTACACTGCCGCCTAGGCATTTTTATTATTAAAAAATTATTATGGAAGATAATTGAAATCCGGTATAATTTTCAGATGGTTCAGACATACTATCCGTGTAGATAAAATGCAAAACAGGAGGTATGGTCATGCCAGAATTAAAATGTAACGTGCATACATGTGCGCATAACAAAAATGAATTATGTGATTTAGAAGCCATTGAGGTGGCAGGAAGCAACGCGCAGGTGTCAAGAGATACCAGTTGTGCGAGTTTCGTAGAAAAGAGAGGAGATTCCTACTCAAATAGTACAAGGGAAGCTTCTCCAATGAGCGCTGTAAAATGCCATGCAGTACAGTGCCAATACAATGAGTCATGCAATTGTCATGCAGGTAAGATTAGTGTTGGCGGAAATCATGCATGCCATTCAGAAGAGACAGAATGCGCATCATTTGAAAAAGAAAAATAAGTAAATGGAGTTCGCATTTTGCGAACTCCTATTCAAAAGAAGGAGGGGATTAGTTATGCCGATTCGTGTACAAAATGATTTGCCGGTAAAGGAAATCTTGGAACAGGAAAATATATTTGTGATGGACGAATCGCGTGCCATGTCACAGGATATCAGACCGCTTAAGGTAGGACTTTTAAATCTCATGCCTTTAAAAGAAGATACAGAATTACAGATTCTGCGTTCCTTATCGAATACACCGTTGCAAGTGGACGTGACTTTCGTAAATGTCTCAAGTCATGTGTCAAAGAATACTTCTACCAGCCATATTAATAAATTCTATGTATCGTTTAAAGATATTAAAAAGCAGAGATTTGACGGATTTATTATCACAGGCGCTCCGGTAGAACAGATGCCTTTTGAGGAAGTGGATTATTGGGAAGAACTCAAAGAGATTATGGAGTGGACTAAGACCCATGTGACATCGACGGTTCATTTGTGCTGGGGAGCACAGGCAGGCCTATACTATCACTTTGGGATAGATAAAATACCACTTGAAAAGAAGTTGTTTGGTGTATTTGAACATCACGTACAAAATCGTAAGACTCCGCTTGTCAGAGGGTTTGACGATGTATTTTACATACCACATTCCAGACACACCACGGTTTCCCAAGAAGCAATTAGAAATGAAAAAAGACTCATTGTACTCGCAGATTCGGATGAAG
>CAZRZV010000159.1:0-2045 GCA_964604665.1 uncultured Faecalimonas sp.
AAAAGGAAAGCGGACGCACGCCGAAGGACCTTTTGAACGAGTATATCCGTATGGGAGGATTCCCTATCGTTGCACTGAGTAATTTTGACGAGGGTGCGGCATATCAGATTGTTGAGGGTATTTATAATTCCGTTATCACCAGTGATATAACAAGGCGGCATAATATCACAAACTTTGATTTGTTTAACCGTGTTGTGAAGTATGTGGTTGAAAATGTCGGCAAGACTTTTTCTGCAAACGCTATCGTAAAGTTTCTGAAAAGCGAGGGACGTTCTCTCTCGGTGGAATCAGTGTACAACTATCTGGAATGGTTGGAAAAGGCTTTTGTAATCTACCGTTGCCGGCGATACGATTTGCAAGGAAAATCCGTGCTGAAAACGCAGGAGAAATTCTATCTTGCGGATGCTTCTTTGAAATATTGCATGATGGGATTTAATCTCAAATCAATTGCAGCAATGTTGGAAAATATTGTGTACTTTGAACTTCGCAGAAAGGGCTATGAGGTCTATATCGGAAAGAATGAAACGAAAGAAATTGACTTTGTGGCAGTACGGCGCGATGAGCGTATCTATGTGCAGGTGTGCCGTAATCTGCCGGAGGAATCTGACCGTGAGATTGCCAACTTGCTTGAAATCAAGGATCACTATCCAAAATATGTGGTAACTCTTGATGAACTTGCCACAGGCAACATAAATGGTGTGAAAATCGTGCATTTGACAGATTTTCTGTTAAGGAGTGAGTATTAAGAATCAAATCTGTTAATTAAGGAGGAAGAAGATGAAAATAGAACATGTAGCGCTCTATGTAAAAGATTTGGAGAAGAGTGCAAATTTTTTTGAGACCTATTTCAATGCAAAAAGAAATACGCTATACCACAATCAAAATATCGGTTTTTCGTCGTATTTTCTGTCATTTGACGGTTCACCCCGACTGGAGCTTATGAATATTCCGACTGTTTCGGAATCAACTGTCGTTCCTCGGTTTGGATATGCACACATTGCATTTCAGGTCGGCTCAAAAGCGAAGGTCGATGAACTGACTGCCCGATTGGAAAAAGACGGGTTTACGGTCAAAAGCCGTCCGAGAACCACGGGGGATGGGTATTATGAAAGCAGTATTTACGACGCTGATGGAAATGTGATAGAAATCACAGCATAGGAGAGATAAATGGGTCAGTGACCTTAGTGTAAAGGAGAATGTAAAATGAGCGCAATGAAAGAAAAAATGCATACACGTGAATTGTATCTTCCCGGAGATGAAGAGATTACAAAATGGCAGACGAAATGCCTTGACCGTCTGTATGAGTTCAATATGACGCGCCCCACCGAACTTGAAAAGCGTCAGGCTATGCTGAAAGAAATGTTTGCGGAAATTGGGGAAGGCTGCTATATTGAGCCACCTTTCCATGCCAATTTCGGGGGTTACCATATTCATTTCGGAAAACATATTTATGCAAACTTTAATCTGACCTGCGTGGACGATACTCATATTTATGTGGGCGATCATACCATGTTTGGCCCGAATGTTACGGTTGCCACCGCAGGACATCCGATTTTGCCGGAACTACGCGAACAGGAGTATCAGTATAATGCATCCGTTCATATTGGAAGAAACTGCTGGATTGGAGCAGGTGCAATTATTTTGCCCGGAATCACAATCGGAGACAATGTGGTTATCGGTGCAGGCAGTGTGGTTACAAAAGATTTGCCGTCAAATGTTGTTGCTGTCGGGAATCCATGTAAGGTACTGCGTGAGATAAATGAACACGACAAAAAATATTATTTTAAAGACAGAAAAATTGATTGGGATAATCTTTGAGAAGCTTCCCTCCGTTTAGGTGCACCTGAAACGGAGGGATTTTTTTCACGTACATTGATTTTTTATAAGAACTGTACTATAATGTAGATTCAAGATGTGTTATTAGGCGCAATAGGAGGAAATGATATGAAAAAACCGGTATTAGTCATTATGGCAGCGGGTATGGGAAGCCGTTACGGCGGATTGAAACAAATTGACCCGATTGACGATCAGGGTCATATTATCAT
>CAZRZV010000160.1:0-2007 GCA_964604665.1 uncultured Faecalimonas sp.
AAATTTTGAAAGCGCTGGAAAATAATGGCTACAAGCCAAAGAGTATTAGCGCGAAATTGTATTAAATTGTAAAAAGGGGAATCTGTATGGAAATTCGAATACCAAAACCAGGTGAAATATATAGGCATTTCAAAGGTAATTTATATGAGATTATTATTATTGCAAGAGATTCAGAAACTTTGGAAGAAAAAGTGGTGTACAAAGAGGTCAACGGCGATGCTGCATACGTGCGTTCTCTTCCAATGTTCGTCAGTCTTGTAGATAAGGTAAAATATCCAAATGCGACACAGGAAATGAGATTTGAATTTGTTGAAATGAAAAATGATTCGAAAGTGACATCTCATATAGAATCCAGTGTGTCCGAAGAAGTAACAATGCCGGATGAAAAACTGATTATGGGATATTTTGAACAGAATACGGCAGAGGAAAAGATAGATTACTTGATTGAGGTAAAAGAAAAAGTAACTGAGAATTTCATGCAGATAGTTGCACAGTCTTTAGACTTTGTTGAGAATGAAGGAAGTTTAAGTGAGAGACACGATGCGATTATCAGATATCTGAGAACCTTGGCAAAGTATGAGAGTGGAAGATTGAGGTAGCAAATCGCAGTGATACAGGTGACCAACATGCAGTTAGAAAACGGACGTCCTTGCAGTATGGAAGGACGATTGGACAAAGAAATACGGGTGTATGATTTTTTAGACAAGCTTGAAGTGGAATATCAAAGGGTTGACCATGAAGAGGCTATGACTATGGAAGCATGCGAGACAATTGATGAGATTTTAGGGACAAAGATGTGCAAAAATCTATTTTTGTGTAATCGACAAGAAACGGATTTTTATCTTTTGCTCACTCCGGGAAGCAAGAAATTTAAAACAAAGTTTCTTTCAAAAGAACTTGGAGTTGCCAGATTATCATTTGCAAATGAAAAGTACATGGAAGATTTTCTTGATATTACACCCGGTTCAGTTAGCGTGCTGGGGTTGATGAATGACCACGAAAAGCGTGTCCAATTAGTGATAGATGAAGATGTTTTGAAAGCGGAATATATCGGATGTCATCCTTGTATCAATACATCCAGCATTCGGATTAAAAAAGAAGATTTAATAAATAGAGTTATTCCGGCTATGGCACACAAACCGATTATTGTGACATTAGTGGAAGAGGAATGTAACATTTAACACTTTACAAATCCAAGTGTATTAGAGGGTACTATATGAAACGATGTGCGTGGGTAAATTTAAAGAATGATATATATGTGGCCTACCATGACAATGAATGGGGAAAGCCATCTTATGATGACAGCCATTTATACGAAATGCTGTTACTGGAATGTTTTCAAGCCGGATTGTCGTGGGAAATTATTTTAAATAAAAGAGAAAATTTCAGACAGGCATTTGATGGTTTTAATGCCGTCAAGATAAGTCAATACGATGAAAATAAAATTTTGGAGTTATTAAGTAATCCGGGAATTATCCGTTGCAGAAGGAAAATTGAAGCAGCAATCAACAACGCAAAAATTTTTTTGCAGATTCAAAAGGAGTACGGAAGTTTTTCAAAATATATTTGGGGCTTTACGGATGGAAAAACAGTTGTTAATGACAGGGATATCGTGCCAACAAGAACAGAGTTGTCAGATAAGGTTTCAAAAGATTTTAGCAGGCGTGGCATGAAATATGTTGGCTCAGTAACCATATATTCTTATTTACAGGCAATTGGCGTGGTAAATGATCACGAGAAAGAGTGCACATTTCGATAGGGGTGGAATTTTAACGAATTCCACCCCTATTAAGCATTTTGGTTGCAACTTCTTGAAACATCAAGAAAATGTTGAATAAAAAAGATTGACATGAAGTGCATAATTGTATACAATTGTACAAAATAGCTAAAGATGAGAGAAAAGAGGACAATTATGCAGAACAGAAAAGTGTACATGAACGAGAAAAACGATTTATTATCATTGGAAGAGCACATGTATCCCCTGGTGGACGTAGAAAAGCCAAATAT
>CAZRZV010000161.1:0-2003 GCA_964604665.1 uncultured Faecalimonas sp.
CTCTTGCATTTAAACATCAGGTTAACCAAATTATACTCATATCTGGAGATAGCGATTTTGTTCCTGCCGCAAAGCAAGCACGTCGTGAAGGGATTGATTTTATTTTAGATCCAATGCGCTCTAAAATAAAAGATGATTTATTCGAGCATATAGACGGAATACGTACACCTAATATGCCCCTTAAATCTACAAGTAAGAATACTCCTACATAAAAACCGTCCTAGTGTTGGCGCACTAAGACGGTCTATATACATCCGGAGATGTACTACATGTTAAGCAACTATATTGTATCATCTTCGGCACCCAAAATCAATCAAAATAGAAATATTTGATTGGGTGTTATTTTTACACTTAAAATCAGAAAGGAAGATGATTATGTGGAGTGAAATACTACCAAACGGAAAAGTAAAATACAAAGAGAGATATACAAATCCATTAACCAATAAATACGCTACAGTTTCTATAACTTTGGCTAAGGATACCAAATCTAATCAAAAATATGCCCAATTAGCTCTTCAGGATAAAATTTCGCAAAAATTAAATCGTTTGACATCTTCTTCCAAAGAAGATTTGACGCTCTCAGAATTTATAAAATTGTATTTAGATTATCTTGATGATTCCGTGAAAAAGTCTACATACGCAAGAAATAAGACTGCTGCGTACTCCATGATGCGAATTTTAGGTGGAGACATATTAGTTGAAAAGTTAACTGCTTCATATGTGAAAAAGTGTCTCGCAAATCAAAAAGAAAGCCCTGGCAGAACTAACGAACGAATTAAACGTTTTAAAGCAATGCTTCGTTGGGGGTATGAAACTGAGTATTTGCAGGATATTCGTTGGTTAGATAAACTTAAACCATTGAAAGATGAAGAGAAAAAACGTAGACTTGAAGAAAAGTATTTAGAAGCGCATGAACTTACTCTTTTACTAAAAAATATGGATATCGAGAAATGGGGATTTTTAGCAGAACTTATGGCATTGTCCGGACTAAGATGTGGCGAAGCAATTGCTCTGTACGATAGCGATATAGATTTCCAAAATAGAATTATTCACGTCACCAAAACTTATGATTATAGACACAAGATAGTTACCTCTCCTAAAACAGAGGATTCCGATCGTGAAGTTTATATGCAAGATGAATTATATGTGCTTTGTAAAAAAATAAAAAAGACTATGTCCAAAGAACGTTTACTTCTTGGATATCGTTCCAATCTATTTATGAGTGATACAGATGGAGACCATCTTGGTTATGCTGCGTTTAACAAGCATCTTAAAATCATAGCGAAAAGAGTCCTTGGTTTTGAGATTACTACTCATTATCTTCGGCATACGCACGTAGCCCTTTTAGCAGAGCAAGGAGTCTCATTGGACCTCATATCCAGAAGGCTTGGACATTCTGACAGTAAAATAACCAGACGCATTTATTTTCACGTTACCGAAAGGCTAAAAGAAAAGGACAATGCTCAAATCAAAAACATTAAAATTTTATAGCATGCTCCTTTTTTGCTCCTTTTTTATTTTCAAAACTTTTAAAAATCCTTGATTTGCTTGAAAATCAAGGATTTTTCCCAAAAAGTTTTAAGCTCATTTTCGGCTTTTCTTTTTTATAAAATATAATAATACATTCTTGCAGAATCGGACTCTTTGCCCGATTCTATTTCTTTTTATGCCTCTTTTTTCCATGCTCATGGTTGTATCACACCTTCCTTTGATAGGTTTTTACGCTCTGCTCTTGTACCAATGTTAAAGTTGAATGGGATGAATATTGTGGAAAAGCATGGTATGAAAAAATAAAAGAAATTGAAGGTTTTTAAAGAACCGGCAACTTTAAGTACATGGATTATCTATATGTGAAAAAATTGCGGTTTCAACTCCCAAAATTTGCCCCTTTTTCACGTTTTTGGCGGTTTTTGAGCCGTAATTTTTCTACTATATATGAAATAGTTGTTCACTCGGCTCCCAAAATCGAAAAATTTTGGGAGTTGGAGTAGCAAAAATCTTGT
>CAZRZV010000162.1:0-1958 GCA_964604665.1 uncultured Faecalimonas sp.
ATTAAAAACTTTGGATATAACAAAGACGAAGAGTAGAGTTGGAAGATTGTTTCAGTATTTTTTAAATCTGTGTGGAGATTCTAAATGATGTGATAGAAGTTTTGTCGCGTATACAAGGGAGGGTTTGCACATGGAAGATAAAGAATTGTGGAAAGCATTTGAAAAAACGGGAAGAGTTGTGGATTATCTGAATTACAAAAGCCTTTACGGCGGCGCATACGAGGATTATTACACAAGTGACAAAGATTCAGTAGGAGAGAGACAAGTTGAGTCAGAGAGTAACGGTAACGGGAATGGTGCTGTCCGCGACACCTATCGGTGAGTATGATCGAAGAGTGGTAATATTGACGAAAGAAAAGGGAAAGATTTCTGCCTTCGCCAAAGGTGCGCGAAGGCAGAATAGCGCGCTTATGGGGATGACAAATCCATTTTCTTTCGGCGAATTCACGTTGTATGAGGGAAGAACTTCTTACAGCTTGGTTCAGGCTGATATTTCCAACTATTTCATGGAGCTGAGTACCGATTTTGAAGGTGCCTATTACGGATTTTATTTTATGGAATTTGCGGATTATTATACAAAAGAATACAACGATGAAAGGCAGATGCTGAAACTCCTGTACCAGTCTCTGCGCGCACTTTCTTCAGGGAAAATCCCGCGGGAATTGATTCGCTATGTCTTTGAACTAAAGGCGTTGGTGGTGAATGGGGAATATCCGAATGTTTTTGCATGTACCGTGTGCGGAGCAAAGGACCGCAGAGTGGTATTTAGCAGTAGAAACCAAGGATTAGTTTGTGAGGAATGTAAAAGTCAGGCCACGGACGGTTTGCCGGTAGGAAAATCCACTTTATATACATTGCAGTACATAGTTTCTACACCGATTGAAAAACTCTACACATTTACCGTTTCCGACGAAGTGCTGGAGCAGCTTCGCAGGATTTTGAACCAGTACATGGAAATGTATGTGGATAAGAAGTTTAAATCTCTGGAAATATTGGAAGTGTGCGTGACTAAGGCTTGAAAAAGCCAAAGAATGCCTGTATAATGTTTAGCGATAAAGTGTTAGTTTTGAAAACATTCATAGAACGAGAGGAATTGAATCATGGAAAAAACAATGGATAAGATTGTAGCACTCGCAAAATCAAGAGGATTTGTATATCCGGGCTCAGACATTTACGGTGGGCTTGCGAATACATGGGATTACGGAAATCTTGGTGTTGAGTTGAAAAATAATGTAAAAAAAGCCTGGTGGCAAAAATTTATTACAGAAAATCCATACAATGTCGGTGTGGACTGTGCCATCTTAATGAACCCACAAACATGGGTGGCTTCCGGACACTTAGGCGGATTCAGCGACCCGCTTATGGATTGTAAAGAATGTAAGGAAAGATTCCGTGCAGATAAGATTATCGAAGATTTTGCGGCAGAAAATGGAATCACATTGACAGAAAGTGTTGATGCTTGGTCAAAAGAACAGATGGAAGCATGGATAGTAGAACATAATGTTCCATGTCCGTCTTGCGGAAAACATAATTTTACGGAGATTCGTCAGTTTAACCTGATGTTTAAGACATTCCAAGGGGTAACGGAAGACGCAAAAAATACAGTATATTTAAGACCGGAGACGGCACAAGGTATTTTCGTAAACTTTAAAAATGTACAACGTACCTCAAGAAAGAAAATTCCATTCGGTATCGGACAGATTGGTAAGTCATTCCGTAACGAAATCACTCCCGGGCAGTTTATATTCCGTGTTCGTGAGTTTGAACAGATGGAACTGGAATTCTTCTGCAAGCCCGGTACGGATTTGGAATGGTTCGAGTACTGGAGAACCTACTGCAAGAACTTCCTGTTATCTCTCGGCATAAAAGAGGAAAATCTCCGTCTGAGAGACCACGACCCCGCAGAGCTTGCGTTCTACTCCAAGGCGACCACCGACTTCGAGTTTATGTTCCCGTTC
>CAZRZV010000163.1:0-1920 GCA_964604665.1 uncultured Faecalimonas sp.
GAGATATTATACACTTGTATTCTGTATTTACAACCGGACTTCTGTATTTGACTCCGGTTATATATCCGATGTCTATTTTGCCGGGATTGATTAAAAAGGTAGTTATGATAAACCCATTGACGAATTATTTGATTATGTTTAGAGATGTGGTATTTAATGGGACATTGCCATCATTATCCTCTGTTTTTATAGGAATTCTGGAAATGATGGTAGCCCTTGGACTTGGAATCTGGATTTTTTATAAGAAACAAGATGAATTTATATTGAATTTGTAAGCAATAGGAGTTTGCCATGGAAGATAACGCAATTATAACAGTGGAACATGTATCTATGAGGTTTAGTTTGTCATCAGAAAAATTTGACAGTATTAAGGAATACATTATTAAGAGTCTTAAAAAACAAGTATCTTATGATGAGTTTTGGGCATTACAGGATGTTTCGTTTGAGGTGGGACGTGGTGATTCCGTGGGGTTGATTGGCCTTAATGGAAGTGGAAAAAGTACCATGTTAAAAACGATAGCGGGTGTTTTGAAACCAACAAAAGGAAAAGTTAGTGTAAGAGGGACAGTAGCTCCTCTTATTGAGCTCGGAGCCGGATTTGATATGGACTTAACAGCATATGAGAATGTTTTTTTGAATGGAGCGCTTTTAGGATATAACCACAAACAAATGGAAGGATTTTATGACGATATTGTGGAATTTTCGGAATTAAGTGAATTTATGAATGTTCCCGTGAAAAATTTTTCCTCCGGTATGATATCCAGGTTGGCATTTGCGATTGCAACAATTGGGACACCCGATATTTTGATTGTGGATGAAGTATTATCTGTAGGGGATTTCCGCTTCCAGAAGAAATGTCAGGAACGCATACAAAGAATGCGTGATAGTGGAACAACTATCTTATTTGTGTCACACAGTATTTCTCAGGTACAACAAGTATGTAATAAAATTATATGGCTTGAGAAAGGGCATTTGAAGATGCAGGGAGATGCCAAGGAAGTCTGTAGAATATATCAAGGATTATAAATAATAGAGGTAGAAATTATGAAAAAGAAAATTGTTTCATGGTTGTTAATATGTATTGTAATTATATTGGCATATTTTTATGCTTATATAGATAAAAACAGTTATATATATGATAAGAATGCAGACACAGGTAGCTTCTACAGCACCGGCATTTTGGTGGAAGGAGAGGAAATTGCACAAACATTTACGGCAGAAGAAAAATCCATTGATGGTCTGAATTTAAAGATTTCCCTATTGGGAAACGTAGAAGATGTTATTGTAAATTATACGATCCTGAATGAGGGAGACGAAGTAATTTTCACAGGAAACGTAGCGGCATCTGAATTGAAAAACAGTAAGTTTAACCGATTAGAGATTCCGAAAATTACCGGGACAAAAGAAAAAGAGTATACGGTAGTTTTGAGCGAAGAAAAAACGGATGAGCAAAATGGAGTAGCATTCTATATTGTACCGGGAAGCAAAACGAATCACCAGTTAACAATCAAAGGAAACGAGACAGATGGAACTTTAATAGCACGGAGTATTTGTCACAGATTTGATGTGGAGACATTTATTGTTTTGCTGGGAATTATTGTGTTTGTTGCGGTGTTTATGAAAATACTATATAAGTTATTTCGATAAAGGGGCGGATAGAGATATGTATTATCAAATTCAAAAAAGATTACAACACATTCTGTGTTCTATAGATGTGTTTGAATATACAGAAAATGTATTGAATATAAGAGGATGGATTTTTTCAGAAGATTGTAAGGTAGACGATATATCAATTATCTTGAAAAGTAAAGGCCAACAGTGGGATTTACTTACAGATACAGATATTGAAAGACTGGACGTATATAATTTTTACAAGAAAAATCAATATGCTCAAAATTCCGGCTTTTCTACGATTACTTT
>CAZRZV010000164.1:0-1917 GCA_964604665.1 uncultured Faecalimonas sp.
CTTTAAATGTTCTGTGGATAATTGCAAATCAGAAATTTCAAATTGTGTATAACTGAGTCCATGTCCAAAGGAATATAATGGTGCATTCAAACAATCTCTGTATGCACAGTGAAAGAATGCTTGCTCCAAAACATCTTCATCCTTTGGTCGTCCGGAATTAAAGTGATTGTAATAAACCGGACATTGTCCCGAAGCTCGTGGGAATGATATCGTTGCCTTTGCAGAAGGGTTTGCCTTGCCATACAAAATATTTGCAATTGCATTTCCCCCCTCTGTTCCTGGTTGCCATGCATAGAGAATTGCATCTGCCATCGGTTCCACTTCTGTAAGCACTAATGGTCTTCCACCAAACACAACAAGCACAATCGGTTTTCCAAGTTCTTTTAAAGCTTTGATAAGTGCAACTTGTGTCTTTTGAACACTGATATCAGTACGGCTTGCACCTTCTCCTGCTTCCCTTGAAGGTTCCCCGATACATGCAACAATCGTCTCTGCATCTTTTGCCAACTCGACAGCTTCCGGAATCCGGCTCAAATCGTCAGCGAAAATTCCCATGTCACAGCCTTTTGCTGTCACTATCTTTCTGCCAAGTAATTTTTCCACACCCGTTTTGATACTGACAGTATCCTCCGGCTTTCCATGGCATTTCCATGGTCCAAGGGTATTTTGTTCGTCTGCATATGGTCCGACAAAAGCAACCTTTGCGTCTTGCGAAAGTGGTAATGCACCTTCGTTTTTCAAAAGAATCATGGACTTTTCCGCTGCTGCTCTTGCAAGCTCCCGATATTCATCACAAAGGTCCATTTTCTTTGCAAGTTCAAAATCTGTCCCCGCATACGGGTCATCGAAAAGCCCTACTTTTTCTTTTAATAAAAGGACTCTTCTCAGCATACGGTCAATGACTTCTTCTGAAACTTTTCCCTCATCTATCAGTTCTTCCAAATATTGAATATAGGTGGCTGACATCATTTCCATATCTACCTCATTGTTTGCACATACGCGGGCACATTCCTTGTGATTTTCCGAATATCCATGCTTTTCCAGTTCCCGAAAAGCATTGTAATCACTGATTAATACCCCATCAAACCCCCATTCTTTTCGAAGAAGGTCCACAAGCAATTTAGTATTTCCGTTCATCGGAATCCCATTGAGCATATTAAAAGAGCTCATGACCATCTCAGGTTTTTCTTTCATACATTCATGGTATGCCCGCAAATAAAATTCATGGAGTGCGTGTTCGCCAAGCTCTACATTATTATAGTCTTTGCCCGACTCGGCTCCACCGTAACATGCAAAATGTTTCACGCAGGTGGCAAGTCCACCTTTCTTAAAGCCGCGAATCATAGCCTTTCCCATTTCCCCATTCAAATATGGATCTTCACCGGGGCTCTCCATCACACGTCCCCAACGGGCATCTCTTACCAAGTCAACCATCGGTGCAAATGTGGCTTGTACACCATTTCTGCTCGCTTCCGCCGCAGCCACTTCCATACAATTCTCTACCAGTTGGGTATCAAAACTTGATGCCAGTGCAAGCGGAATCGGAAATATCGTGCGATATCCGTGAATCACATCATGCATAAAAATGAGCGGGATTTTGTTACCGTCCTCTTTCAAATAGGCTTTTTGAATTTCAGCCATTTCACCACTATGCATAAAATTAAGCACGGAGCCCACATGTTTAATATCATCCAGACCAATATCCAGTTGTTCCGGCATACCCGTGATTTCTGCCTCTGACTCCTTTTTTAAGTAAACTGCATTAATCTGTGTCAATTGTCTCGCTTTTTCACGAATTGTCATCCCTTGAATCATTTCATCAATCGTCTGTCTTGCCATATTCATACTGTCCTTTCTCTTGAAATCAAATGGTTCCCTTCAAACGACAAGTGTACTTATTCTAACCACAAAATCAGT
>CAZRZV010000165.1:0-1802 GCA_964604665.1 uncultured Faecalimonas sp.
TCTTAGTGTTCGGTTTACGCTTTTTCCTACGTTCAATTGACTTTCTACCAACATACTTATAGGACCTTAATGAAAAGCACTTAGCTATAGATTCAATGATTTCTCTTTTTTCATCTGACTCGAAATCTTTAATTGTCATCAGTAAATCATTCAAATATGTCTGCATATTAACATTATTACTCAATACCATAAGTATCCTAGTTGAGTAAAGGCTATAGTAATTATTTATTTTCTTATCGATGTAATCCATCTCTTTAATGTAATCATAGCTTATAAAGCTCTTAATTTCTGCCAGTTGACCATCTACTACATCACGAGCAGAAATCTCATCTGCATTATAAAAACTCTGATACTCTTTTATCATATTTTCATAAACTTCCGTTTTTACAACCTTCCGAAGCATCTTCTCTATTTCTTCAATGTATCCCGGAATTAAACCATCTTTTTTTATAAAAAAATAGTCGCTAAAGAAGTTTTCTAACATCTCATCTCTAATCAGAAACTGCCCCAGCTCATTCGTTTCTGTCATCTTAATAATCATGCGCATTATAGAACGAATACTATCTTTAAGAATAAGTAGCTCATTCTTCAAATCAGCTACATTATCCGATACCGGAATTAAAATAGTAGAATATGGTCTATGCGTTCTTCCATGGTCAGCAACAAATACAGTATTTAGTGTGTCATAAATAGAAAAGATATGATTCGTCAGTGCTGCTCTATTATCGCGATTAAATATTCTTTCAATTGCTTCAATCATCTTACGACAATATGGCATAACCGTTGCAATATTGTCACCATTTCGTCCTATCTCTCTTTCAGAAATCCATCCACATCTTCGGAAATATCTAAGAATTGCACTGGCATTTTCTGTCTCTGTTTTCTTACTACTGATATTTTCGTCAGCATTGCTGGATGCTACTTCATCCTCTACAGCATAGGTACAATTCCTCAAATAGAGAATTATAGAATCTTTCGCGTCAGTTTCATAAAGCAGAGGCACAGATTTTGACTTTTCAATCAGTTGCAAAATACACTCATAATATATTCTCTTGTTTTTACAACATAGCGGATTAAAAAAATTATCATATTCCGTATTATCAAAAAGTATCATTCTATCACCTCTTTATTAATTTATATTTAATTTATATATTTAAGCTAACATTATCACACATAGTGTCTAATAAAACTCCCTTAGTCGCCCTTAATTGCATATATATTTTCTTCCGTTGCTAATAAATCAGGTGCCTTCATTCTTTCCTCCTGCTGTAATTACTTAATTTAAGAAGTGCCGGTTAGGATTATTTCTAACCTGCACTCTTGCTCCTACGTTACACAAAGATTACATTCTAAAGTCTGATAATGCCGCAAATGAACTCAGTATTGACTTGAAAAATCTTTCATACAACATATCGTACTGCCCTGACAGGTCTGCAACCTTCAAAGCTTCTTTATACTCATCTTTTTCCTTATCTCTGAAAAATACAGGCGACACATTTCGCTTCAACAGCAACATATTTGCAAAGGCTCTGGTGGTTCTACCATTGCCATCACGAAATGCATGAATCACCGTCATTCTGTGGTGAATCTGAATTGCACGCTCAACATATTTACTCAGTGGCAGTTTTTCATATTCACCCATTAAAGTCTTGATTTCTTTATCCAAGAAATACATTTCTTCCGGGATTTTACGGTAATCAATTGTTTCAAACTTAGCTCCAAGCACTAGAGTATTCGACTCTCTGTATCGCCCTCCATATTCAGGGCATGGAGCAGTAGAAAACAGTTGCTCATTCAAATGC
>CAZRZV010000166.1:0-1732 GCA_964604665.1 uncultured Faecalimonas sp.
TCCAAATTCGGTGTTTTCGTAATAAATCGTATTTGGAAATAATAATATATTAGATTTAGGATTGCCTTCGATAATTTTGCGAACCGTAACTTCCGCACTGAACCACAATGTACCCAAAAATCCACCACCAGTTATCAAAATGGTATTTCCATTAAACACCTTTAGCCAATGAAATGATTCAATGGCAGCAATCTGACCGCTAGTCACCTCAATGTATGTTATTCCCATACTATCTAAAAGTTCAGTTTCAGCCTTCGCAATTACATGGTCACCTACATTGCTATAATCCGGGGTATATACCAAAAAGGCAATATCAGGATGTTCCCACTTTAACTTGTAATATGGATATACAATTGCTTTCCAATCTAAAAAACGCCATCGTAATTCAAGCATTTTTCTTGTAACCGGAAAGGAAAGAAGCATCTGTCGAAGTTTTTTAATTCCCATAGTATACCTACCATTTTACTTATTCGCTTTAATCCTAGAATACAGTTTCGGAAATGCCCTCGCAATATTCTCCTTAAATGTTAAAGTTTTTATGTTGGTTTTCATTTGAAAAACTCCTTGTCTGAGCCTACTCCATGGTTTATTTGATTCAATCAGTTTAGAAGAAAAGAGTTCCTTATAATCTGGCTGTAACCATTCTGTTCCATCTGCACAAACTCGGTTTCTTACATCACAATAAGTATAACTGTTAATGCTCGGTATACAACCAAATGCAAGATAAACATGACCATTAAAGCAATGTGCTAACCTGCAATTTTTTCCTACAGGCTTGAATTTGATAGATTTATCTATATTTTCAAAAATATTTCCCAAACTCTTTCCGCATAAACACTGGCTTATATTACCTTCACCTAAATTTATACTCGCACTCCACAATCCCGCATAGCAAAATTCATCTCTTTTTTGATAAAAAAGACCTTTTTTAAAATCAAACAAATCGGAATCAAACTGACCCCATATTTTTTTATACTCTGGAAATGAAAGTTCAGATAAATGAGGAATTCTATGCTCCGGGTCAATGTCTGAGCGTCCAATGGTAATATGGCAAAGCGCACCTAAATTATCCACACATTTTTTCTTGATATCATCAATGTATGGTATCTCTTCGTCACAAGGTGTAAGCTCTACAGTAAAAGAACATCCCACCTGTTTCATCTTTTTCACATTAGAAAAGAACTCATCAAAGGCAGATAATCGTTTTAACTCGAGATAATGAAAGGAAAATTTAAAGAATAAATGTTTCAACAATTCCTTTGGGAGAGTTGCAATTTGATCAAATCTGTTTGTGAGTGTGCCGTTTGTTACAATCATAACAAAATGGCCTTCTTCCAACAGTTCTCTTGCAATATCTATCGTTTCCGGAATAAGCAACGTCTCACCGGTAGCACCAAGACCTATAGCGCAAGTCCCGCCCATTCTCTTTTTAGATAATGCTTTCCTGATTTCTTGAGGCGAATGAGGAAGTTTCGTCGCCTGAACTTTAAATAATTTTTTCTGCGCAACATAGCAGTAACTGCATCGCAAATTACAAGTGGTTATTGGAATATAACAATCTAAATAGCGTTTTATCTTATACATTCTTTTTCTCCTTAAATTAATTTTATATCCAAATTTTTATTTTTAAAATGTCCCCAATATCTAGACTGCCACTCCATATTTTGGTTGTAACCTAATATCGGTTGTATTTGAAAATTATAAATTCTGTGTAATCCATCCAGGGAAATGT
>CAZRZV010000167.1:0-1695 GCA_964604665.1 uncultured Faecalimonas sp.
TCAGAGTGTAGACAAAGTTGGTGTTGGAGCGTTAGCTCCAACACCTCTTTTCTTTTGTATATAAATTTTCGTTCATAAAACTAAAAAAATGTAAAAAGCCATGAATAAGGGTATTTCGTTCTTCTCTTATCACTAGTATTTTTGCTAGTTTTTTTAGATTCATGCATGCAAAGGTAAGCCCGGTTTTCATTTCCATCCGAGCTTTGCCGATGTATTGAGTATATCGGAAACCATGATACTCCTTGGCTGTGCCAAAGATTCTCTCAATGGTTTCTTTTCTTAAATCATAGATTTCTTTGTTGCCTGTGGTGTGGCGAATCTCTTCGCTTCGTTCTAAATAGTCTTCCCATACATGCCTAGTCACTATCTTCACACCATTTTTACTTTCGCTACAGCGATATCGCGACGGACAATTCGTACAGTCATTACACTTGCTTTTGTATTCCCTGTACCCTTCCCGATTAGTAGTTGCATAAGAAAGTATTTTATTTTCAGGACAAATGTAGCAATCGTAATATTCATCATATACATACTCATACTTTTTAAAAAATCCATCTTTGGTTTGCGGACGTTTGTATGGAAATATTGGCTCTATTCCATCTGTTATGGTCCGCTGGGCAATCGCTGGTGTTTTGTACCCCGCATCCATTCCCAGTTTCTTTGGATGTAATTCTTTAATCTTATTGTATATATCTATAAAGGTTCGTGAATCATGATGATTTCCCGGATGTATCGTATATCCTAAAACCCAACCGTTACTGTCACAAGCTGTCTGAACGGCATATGCAAAAACCTGTTTGTGTTCACCTTTGTGAAACCAACCACTATCTGGGTCAATAGTGCTACACTTCTGTTCTTTTCCTTTTTTGTCCGGCTTTTCATGTTCTGCTTCTGATGTTCTGCCTCCCGATGTCGGTGGTGCATTATCGTTGTCATCTTTTTCTTTTAATGGCTTCTTTCCGTGATTCTTGCGATCTTCATTGATTTCTTTTTTTAATTCTTCCTCGAACCAAAGTGCTTCCTGATGAGCAATCCGATTTCGCATCTTCTTGCTATTCGCACAAGCTTTTACGTGCGTTGAGTCTATGAATATCGTGGAGGTATCAACTAAATGAAACTTCATACATTGTTCTAAAATATATGAAAATATCTGTTCAAACAAATCTGTATCTTTGAAACGTCGCGTATAGTTTTTCCCAAACGTCGAGAAATGAGGAACTGGGTCTAACATATCTAAACCAAGGAACCAACGATAAGCAACATTTACTTCAATCTCTTTTATGGTTTGGCGCATGCTTTTAATTCCATAAAGGTACTGTATAAAGACAATCTTTATTAGAATAACAGGGTCTAGACTTGGACGACCATTATCTAAACAGTAGGTTTCTTCTACAAGATCATAAATAAAGTTCCAATTAATCGCTTTTTCTATCATGCGAAGCATATGATTCTGTGGAATCAGGTCATCCATACAAAACATTATCATTTGTTCTCTTTTTTTATCAGCATCTTTCGTCATCATAAGTCATCCCTCCTGATAGTTTAATTATACCATGTCGAGAGCATAGATCCTCAAACTATTGAGTGGGTAGCCATAATTTTTTTCTTGATAAAAACAAAAAAATCCAGAGAATTGTGGATAACTTCATAATAGAAAAGCCCAGACATTACGTCTGGGACTTTGTCTACACTCTG
>CAZRZV010000168.1:0-1686 GCA_964604665.1 uncultured Faecalimonas sp.
ATGTTGCGCCTTCAGCATCAACTACATACCATTTTCTTTCAATCTTATCTGGATTAGCCATGTAAGTTTTCATTGGGTTTCCTCCTAAATCATTTTCACTAATTATTATCTTATCATTCATTGAAATTTATCGAAATCAGATTGCTCCGGGGCATTGGCGCAAACTGTTCCTTATATTTTCACGCTAAATTATTATATTATGGCAAAATCCTTATGTCAAGCATTATTTGCGGTTTTTCGCAAAAAGATACGCAGGAATCATCTCCCGCGTATCTCATCCTCAGAAATATTTTTTTGCTTCTTCGATATCTTTTTCTACCTGCCTGAAAACATCTTCCAAACTGTCAAACTTTTGTATCGGACGCAGGAACTCCAGCACTTCCAGTTCAGCTTCTTCTCCATAAATATCGCCTTCAAAATCCAGAATAAAAGTTTCCACGGTAACTGTGCAGTCATCATCCACAGTCGGCCTGTTTCCGATATTTGTTACCGAACAATAGACTGCATCCCTAAGCCTGATTTTCGTTGCATAGACCCCTGCTTCCGGGAGTTTTTCTCCTCTCACGCAAAGATTCGCTGTCGGCATTCCAACCGTCTTTCCAAGTCCTTTTCCGTGTACAACTGTTCCTTTTAAAATCATTGGTTTCATCTTATTTCACAACAACTTTTCTGAAGTTCTTCTTTCCTCTTCTCACGACAATTCCCTCTTTTGGAATCTCGTCTGTCGTAAATGTTTTTCTAATGTCTGTTACTTTTTCGCCATCTACAGCCACGCCGCCCTGCTCTACCGCACGTCTTGCTTCTGATTTTGATGGAACCAAACCGCTCTTAAGCAGTATTGTCAAAATGTCGATAGAGCCGTCTGTGAAATCATCTGCCGTAAGCTCTGCTGTCGGCATATTTGCTGCCGCACCACTTGTAAATAATGCTCTTGCACTTTCTTGCGCTTTCACAGCCTCTTCTTCACCGTGAACTAATTTTGTGAGTTCATATGCAAGGATTTCTTTTGCCACATTTAACTGACTTCCTTCCCATGTATCCATCTTGTCAATTTCTTCCAGCGGAAGGAATGTAAGCATACGGATACATTTGAGCACGTCAGCATCCCCGACATTTCTCCAATATTGGTAGAATTCAAACGGAGAAGTTTTGTTTGGGTCAAGCCATACGGCACCTGACTGCGTTTTTCCCATTTTCTTTCCTTCTGAATTAAGGAGCAATGTAATTGTCATTGCGCTCGCATCTTTTCCAAGTTTGCGGCGAATTAACTCTGTACCGCCGAGCATATTGCTCCACTGGTCGTCACCACCAAATTGCAGGTTACATCCGTATTTTTGGTATAATGCATAGAAATCATAGCTTTGCATAATCATGTAGTTAAATTCCAAGAAGCTAAGTCCTTTTTCCATACGTTGCTTGTAGCACTCTGCTGTCAGCATACGGTTTACGCTAAAATGCGCACCAATTTCACGCAATACATCAATATAATTCAAATCAAGTAACCAGTCAGCATTGTTCACCATCAATGCTCTTCCTTCAGAGAAATCAATGAACTTACTCATCTGTTCTTTGAAGCAATCACAATTATGCTGAATGGTTTCCGGTGTCATCATCTGACGCATATCGCTTCTTCCTGAAGGGTCACCAATCATAGCTGTGCCGCCACCGATTAATGCAATCGGTTTG
>CAZRZV010000169.1:0-1682 GCA_964604665.1 uncultured Faecalimonas sp.
AATAGATAATATGAAGTGACCTCACATTTGTAGCAACGTGGATTTACCTGTATACTAGAGTTTGACAAAAAACAAAGGTAACAGGGATTACCGCATACAAAAGGAGATCACTCATATGAAAAGAATACTAAAAATTGGCATGGATGTCCATACCACAAATTACACTTTATGCGCAATGGAACCAGTAATTGGTGAGGATGACCGTGTATTTGCAACAATTAAGGTAACACCAGATTATAAAAATATTTTGATGTTTATCGAAAATTTGAAATTGAAACTCGGATTGAACGATGAATATGATATTCAATGTGGATACGAGGCAGGTT
The DNA here is from genome assembly GCA_964604665.1 of uncultured Faecalimonas sp. GTDB lineage: Bacteria > Bacillota > Clostridia > Lachnospirales > Lachnospiraceae > Faecalimonas. The sequence continues at coordinate 327 of CAZRZV010000169.1, forward strand.
GTTTGGGCTATTCACTTTACAACCAGCTGACTGCCGCAGGAGTAAAATGTGTAATCCTTGCTCCAACAACAATGCTAACACCACAGGGAGTCAGAATTAAGACAGATATGCGGGATGCATATATGATAGCACAGTGTTTGTCATATGGTGGTTATCATGCTGTTTATATTCCGACAGAGGATGATGATTCCGTAAAAGAATATCTTCGTATGAGAAATGATCATAAGCTGGCTCTGAAAAAGATAAAGCAGCAGATTAATGCATTCTGTATCAGACATGGCTTCTGTTATAGTGGAACAAAATGGACAATAACACATTTGAAATGGTTAAAGAAATTGGAAATCAAAAATGCATTGTATCGAGAAACACTAGATGAGTACATGGCATCTTATGAAGAACAGGAATCCAAGATTGAGAGATATGATAAAAGAATCGAAGAAATTTCTGAACAAACAAGATATCATGACAAAGTCAAAAAATTAGGATGCTTTCTTGGAATCAAGACACATACGGCATTGTCGCTGGTCGTTGAAACAGGTGATTTTGAGAGATTTGCAAAAGGAAACCAGTATGCGGCATATCTCGGACTTGCACCAGGCGAAAATTCCAGCTCAGATAGTATTCATAGGCTTGGAATAACAAAAGCAGGAAACAGCCATTTGAGACTGTTGCTGATAGAAGCAGCCGGAGGAATATGCAAGGGTGCAGTGGGGCATAAATCAAAAGATTTGCGTGCAAGACAGAATGGTAATACGGCAGATGTGATAGCGTATGCTGATAAGGCGAATACGAGATTACGGAGCCGATACTATAAATTTATAAGGCATGGCAAGAAACGTAATGTAGCAGTAGCTGCAATAGCAAGAGAACTGGCATGTTTTGTATGGGGCATGATGACGGATAACATTGATATAAAAGCAGCATAGAGATGTATCATAGTCATCTGCCAGTCAAGGGTGCAGGCACCGCTGAAGCGGCGGAGCCCTTGACAGCCAGCTGCCTATGATAAATGGGCAGTCAAGCAGAAAAAGCGGCATAGTGCAGCTTTTTCTGCCAATAGTAACGAACAAACAAGCTGACAGTATTAGAAAAGAGCTGTGGTCACTGTAAGGTCTGGGTTATCTGCGTTCCTCCTATGTGCGCACATGAAACACTGTGATCCACGCGAATAGATCGTAGAACTCAACGGCGGACCATTAGCCTGTAGGTAACCAATCCACGTATAACAGAGTGGCCAACTGCCGGGGACTGTTAAACTAGGGCTCTTTTCTAATACTGTCAGGGAAACAAATGTGACTGGAGTGAAGAAAAATTTCTTAAAATTAACTCTTGACAAAAGTCACTTCATAACAGGAG
>CAZRZV010000170.1:0-1679 GCA_964604665.1 uncultured Faecalimonas sp.
GATTTGGAGAGCAGAGTTTTGCATTTGCATTTAATGGGAGAGGATTATCGTTCTATTGCAAAACTGCTTGATAAAAGTCCGAAATCCATTGATAATGCGCTGCAAAGAATCAAGCAAAAAATGAGTGTGATTTTGGAATAAATATTTGACATTCATCAAAACGTATAGTAGTATGTTAAAGGACTGTTTTGACAGTTTGCTGTTGTGGCGCAGCCGGTAGCGCGTCGCCTTGGTAAGGCGGAGGTCACGGGTTCAAGTCCCGCCAACAGCTGTCATATGAAAAAAGGTTGCCTGGAAATGAAAGTTTCCGGGCACTTTTTGTGTGGAAAAGGAAAGTGCAATAAATTGTGTGAAAGATTAGGATTTTTGGCAATAGATTCTTGTTGAATTTTGCATTTTATGGTAAAATAACAAGGATGTATGAGATTTTAGGAGGACTACCATGGAAAATCTGGAAAATGAAGTAGTTTCAAAGAATTTTATTGAGCAAGAAATTGAAAAAGATTTAAAAGAAGGCGTATATAACACCGTGTGTACAAGGTTTCCGCCGGAACCAAACGGCTATCTGCATATTGGACATGCGAAATCTATATTATTAAATTATGGATTGGCACAAAAATATAACGGCAAGTTTCATATGCGTTTTGATGATACAAACCCGACAAAAGAAAAGATTGAATTTGTAGAGTCTATCAAGAAAGACATCAAATGGCTGGGCGCAGATTGGGGAGACAATTTGTTCTTCGCATCTGACTATTTCGATGCGATGTATGAGTGCGCAGTGAAGTTAATCAAGAAGGGCAAAGCATATGTGTGTGACCTTTCGCCGGAGGAAATCCGTGAGTATCGTGGAACACTTACAGAGCCGGGAAGAAACAGTCCATATCGTGACCGCACGGTGGAGGAGAACCTGGAATTATTTGAGGCAATGAAAAATGGCGAGTTTGAAGACGGGGAGAGAGTACTTCGTGCAAAGATTGATATGACTTCGCCAAATATAAATATGCGTGACCCGATTATTTATCGTGTGGCACATATGACTCACCATAATACAGGTGATAAATGGTGTATTTATCCGATGTATGATTTTGCGCATCCAATTGAAGACGCCATTGAAAAAATCACACATTCCATTTGTACGTTGGAATTTGAGGACCACCGTCCGCTTTATGACTGGGTGGTAAAAGAATGTGAATTTGACCCTGCACCGAGACAGATTGAGTTTGCAAAATTATATTTGACAAATGTGGTAACGGGAAAGAGATATATCAAAAAACTGGTAGAAGAAGGCATTGTAGACGGCTGGGATGACCCGAGACTCGTTTCCATTGCAGCTCTTCGCAGAAGAGGATTTACCCCTGAATCATTAAAAATGTTCGTAGAAATGTGTGGGGTTTCCAAGAGTAACAGTTCCGTAGATTATGCAATGCTGGAATATTGTATCCGGGAAGATTTGAAGATGAAGAAATCCCGTATGATGGCAGTGCTCGACCCGATTAAGTTAATTATTGATAACTATCCGGAAGGACAGGTAGAATATTTAGACGTGGCAAATAATCTGGAAAATGAGGAACTGGGATATAGAAAGGTTCCGTTCTGCCGTGAGTTATATATTGACAGAGATGATTTTATGGAAGAACCGCCGAAGAAATATTTCCGTCTGTTCCCGGGAAATGAAG
>CAZRZV010000171.1:0-1629 GCA_964604665.1 uncultured Faecalimonas sp.
GCAAGGAACTCAATTTCAATATTGTGCTTTACGAGAATATGCAAAAGCGGTGAATGAAGTGAATCCAATTCAGTACTTTGAAAGATACCAGAAGATACCTCAAATTGAGATGTTGGTAAAAATGGGACTAATTGAAATTGTGGAGCGACTCCTCTTATGCTACCCTGACCTTGTAGCAGACATGAACGCAAAATGTCTGGATGAATTCTTAGGAATACGGAAAGAGAGAGTAAAGCAGCTAATTGCGAAAAGGGGCAATATGCAATTTCTAAAGGTAATAAAGATAGAAAAACGGATGGGGCAAGAATGGACAGATGACCAAATTGAAAAGCTGGCAGAGATTGGTATTGAAAGAGGAAGAATAGAGACGGCGACAATGCACATGAGTATACAACAGTTGTTGAATCGAATAGAAAAATATGCAGGTTGTACATATGGGACAGGGTGCAGCAGGGCGATAGAACGACTTCGGCAGACGGCCATAACTTATACAGACTACCTGAATATGAGAAGGATGTTAGGATACGACCTAAATAATACAGTGTATCAGCAGCCGCGTAACTTAAATGAAGCACACGCAAAGATGGTTATGGAAACAAATAAGGAAGAAATGGATAAGCGGTTACAGGAAGTGGAGATAAAATATCCTGATATCAGGAGAAAATATAGGAGCCTGCGGAAAAAATATTTCTATGAAGATGATGAGTATGTTATTAGACCGGCACGGTCGGCAGCAGAGATTGTTGAAGAGGGAAGAATCTTACATCACTGCGTAGGCGGAGACAGATATTTGCGAAAGCATAATGACGGAATCACGTGTATTTTGATGCTGAGGTTTAAAAAGAGCGATGCGGTACCTTATATTACAGTAGAAATTGATGGGACAAGAATTGTGCAGTGGTACGGTTTAAGAGATAGAAAACCAAACGAGAAATACATGAAGCGGTGGATAGAAGATTATGTGAATAAATTAAAGAGTGGCATGCTGTCTGAAAAACAAACAAGTATAGTCGCTATTGCATAGGAGGATGAAATGGAATACATGCAAATGACACTTACGGATTGGGTGGAAATAAAACAAAGATTGAAACGGGAACTTTTAGGGGTACGGCAGAGCTTTGTACGGATTGGATATATGCTCCGGAAAGTAGAGGAAAAAAGAGGATATGAGCAGGACGGATATAAAAGCGTAGCGGAATTTGCCCAAAAAGAGTTGGGGCTTCATCCGTCTACTACAACAAGATTTATGGAAATTAACCGGGAGTATTCTGTGGATGGATACTCCGAAAGAATCCGAGAGGAATACTTGGATTTAAGTAGAAGTCAGTTAGAAGAAATGTTACAACTTCCGGATGCGGATAGACAGATGATTCAGACCGAAACATCAAGGGAAGGGATTCGGGAGTTGAAACGGTTTAATAATGCTGGACCGGCAGCAGGAGCAGATAGCATTAGAGAACTGATAAAGCAGTTTTTTGTAGATAATGTTGAAATTTTAGAAGAGGTGTTCACCAACGACATTCTTATAAAAGAGGACTGCGTAAAACAATTTGCAGAGATTGTGAATCCAGGAGGAAACAGATCCTACAAAAAAGGGATGTATTTTTTGATGATGTACGAGAACCGAAT
>CAZRZV010000172.1:0-1616 GCA_964604665.1 uncultured Faecalimonas sp.
TTACTCTGAGGTATTTTTTTCTCAACCTTCTTTCTCGGAATTCCCTATATTTGAATTATACAAGAAGCTCCTTATTTTACATATCAATCCACTGTATAAATGCAGTCTTGTCAGAACTGTTATAACCGGCATTTCGATAGAAATTCAATGTACTTTCTTCCTTTGAACCTGTAAGCAACATCATCTTGTAGCAATTATTCTCTTCTGCAATTTTCTTGGCAAAATTTAGGCAATCTGTAGCATAACCTTTCTTTCGATACTCCCCATGTGTTACCACATTTTCAACAAATGCATATGGACGAACATTTCTTGTGAGATTGGGAATAATCACACATACGCAGGATGCCACGATCTTGCCATCAATCTCACAAACAATAAGATGATGATTGACATCATTTATAATATTCTCCCATGTATTTCTTAACTGCTCTGAATCTTCTGGAATGCTTTTCTCATGAAGATAAAGGTAAAGCTGTAATATTTCATCCAAATCATTTTTGTTTACTTCTCTAATCATTTTTTCCACCCAATCTATATCTTAAAGTTCAATCAACCCGTTTTCGTTAAAGTAATAAATATTCTCTTTTTTATAACCATACTTTGAATCTGGAAATGCTATGTGCGGTTCAAATGTAAAATACTTTACATCGCCAAGCTTGGTCATATTACCTTTTTCAATGTAAACCCTATCACCTTTGGTTTTTACAATGGAATGCCCTAGATTGCCCATAAAATCTAGATTCACAAATCCATTTTCCACGATGTACTCATTCATATGATAGTACAATTCCTCAAAGGTTGTTTCCTTCGTGGCAAAACGCAATAATTCTATATGTAGTTTTTCTTCCATCAGCAGACCGCTTTTCCATTCCGGATTTTCAATCAGCCCTATATCCTCTACAACCTTACCATTCTCCACAATAATGGTTCTCGCATAGTCTCCCCAGATATTACCCACCTGCGGACTTAAATCAATGGTTATTATATCGTTGTTTCCTATAACTCTATCCGAAGTTACATACTGCTTACCAGATACAGAAACAGTTGTTTCATCTCCTGCAAATACAAATGCACCAACATCCCAATACCAGAACGAATCTGCACCCAACTCTAACAGTTTTTCCTCACATAACTTTCGAATCTCGAGTAAATTCATCCCTGGCTTGATAATATTCTTTATGTATTCTATAGTCTGTTTTGCTGCCAGCTGTATCTGACTGTAAGACTTCTTTTCTATCTGCATATACTTTTCAATCAATTTAGGCTGAATCAACGGATATGTCCAGTTTTCAGGCAACTTATCCATAAGCACAACCTTTTCCATCTCACTATCCAGCTTCCCTGAAAATTCCCTTATCTCCGCAAAACATAATAATCCAAATGTTTCCTCACCGGTCTCATTTACACTATTCTTACCCGTGACGGAATAAACGCATATTGGCTTAATATCAAACTGTATGGCACCTGTTTCTTCCTGAAGTTCTCTCTTAGCAGTTTCCAAAATATCTTCTCCAACTTCACGATGACCTCCCGGAGCCTCATAGGTATCTCGTTCCTTATGTTTGCAAAATACCCATTTGCCATTGCTCTGTGAAATAATTACTGCAAATTTCAAT
>CAZRZV010000173.1:0-1612 GCA_964604665.1 uncultured Faecalimonas sp.
GATTTAGGGCACAGTAAAAGCTATATTCAGAGTATTTCATCTGGAAAATCGCTTCCGTCAATGTCTGAATTTCTATATATTTGTGAGTATCTTGGAGTGACGCCCAGGGAATTCTTTGACGATACCATTACAGAGCCTTCGCTCGTAAATGAGTTATATTCGCTTACAAAAGAAATGTCTAAAGAAGATATCTCTGTTCTTATAAATACCGCTAAAAGACTTAATTCTAAATAAAAAACAGCGCCGTCCATATTTCTAGCGAAAGTTGGGCGGCGCCTCATTTTAGTTTTCAATATTACAATGCTGCAAAGGCTTTGAAATAGTTATTTGAATAACCATACCTACAATAAGAACAATTAGTCCAAGCAGAAACACACTACTTTTTCCCGGACACAATTCCAATACTTTCGTAATATCTTCATTTGCTATTGGACTTCCATTAATAAATTTTATACACCCATATAATGATATAGCGAATGAAAGTAAACAAATAAAATTCAAGTATACACCTATTAGCCATATCCAAAAATTTTTCACATATATAATCCACGAAAACAGTAACGGAAACAACATGCCACTTAATCCTATCAAAATCATTCCAGATAAACTTACCTCCGATGATTCACAAATAATAAATGGCAAAGGTAATAAATGAAATTCACACACTTTTCCACCAAAAAGAACTGTAGCTAAAGCATGACCTCCTTCATGGAGAATAGGGTATATCAATATTGCTGATAAAAGACCAACCAATAAAATACCGATCAAACGCCAGATTTTCATAACACTCTCCTTTATACTCTTTTGACTTATTTTTTTATTATTGACAGTAAATAAGAATTTAGCACCGCCCAATCCGGACGGTGCTATATCAGTATTGTGGAACTCCATAACCGAGTATCTCACAATGCCCGACAGGATACTGATTTACTCTTACACTGTCACCGGAATTACCTTCAACTGTATAGACAATTCCGTTCTCCACTTTCTGAACAATACCCGTATGGTCGGATAGACCGTCTTTCGGTCCTGACTCACCATCGGGCGAATCCCAGTCAAAGAAGATAATCATACCGGGAACCGGCTCGGCAGAGCCGTCCATCCATTGACCTCTGTCCTTGAACCACTGCACACCGTTTACACAGCCTGCAAACTTCGGGATAACGCCGGTCTCAATATATCCGCACTCATTCGCGCGCCAAGATACAAAGCAGGCACACCATTCTACACGGGAGTTGAAGCCATACCAAGACCAGTAAGGCTCGCCGCCCACATTGCCGACCTGCGACAAAGCAACGGTTACGATTTGATCATCGCTTGCGTTAATGCCGTAAAGCACAGATGACCACAACGAATTGTTCTTGTCTTGCAGAAGCTCGGTCAGATAATCCTGTTGCTCCTGATTAAAACCGTATAGAGCCGCCATTTCGTCCACCGTCTTGTGCGACACCGTTATATATAAGTAGGTTCTCGTAACGGTGGTTTCGGTCTGCACGATATTTCCGTTTCCGTCATCGGTTTCGGTTATGACCGTTTCAGACTTGCTTTCCGTCCGTGTGGTGCTAGAATATAAATAGTACAAAATAAACATGACCATTTTCAATAAATAGTA
>CAZRZV010000174.1:0-1609 GCA_964604665.1 uncultured Faecalimonas sp.
TATTGCAGTAGTAGTGTACGCTGTTTCACTTCTGAAATTCGGAGCTTTGACTTCCGATGAAATTGTTGCTTTGCCAAAAGGCGCACAGATATATTCATTATTGCAAAAGATACATTTGATTTCAGAAGAATACAAATAATGGTAAATTCTGTATAAAAAGCAAAAAAATGCAGATACTGTATCAAAAAAGGAGTAACCTTATGAAAAAAAGATACAGTATTGGTTTTTTAGTGTTAATATTGATTATCCTGATTTTATTATTTACGTTATATAAAGTCAGCTATGAAAATGCTGCGGAGGAAGAAGAAAAGCAACACACAGTGGATTCTAAAAAAACAGAAGAGTGTTATTATATAAAGGATAATGACGGACTTGTGACCGTTTATATGCATGATATGGTCACGGTCTATGAATATACATCTATTTTGACAGAGGAACTGCCGGAAGAAATTCAGGAAGAATTAAAATCCGGAATCAAGGTAAATACAATTCAGGAAATCTATGGTTTCTTGGAAAATTATTCGAGTTGAAAGGACATAAGAAAAAATGACAGAAGAAAGAATTGCAAGAATTAATGAGTTGTATCACAAAGCTAAGACAGAAGGATTAACGGATGCTGAAAAAGAGGAGCAACAGGTTCTTCGCAGGGAATTCATTGATTCATTTCGCAGAAATTTACGGGGACAGTTAGACAATATTTCCATTCAGGAACCGGATGGCAGAGTTACGAATTTAGGTGACAAGCATGGAATCAAAGAAGGACATTAGAAAGCGAATTTTATCTTATCGGAACTCTATGTCCCAAGAAACATGGAAGGGGAGTAGTCATACCATTTTTCAAAAGGTGACGGCTCATCCTTTCTTTTTGGATGCAGATGAGATTTACTGCTACGTAGATTATCGAAATGAAGTGGGTACGGCCAAAATCATAGGACAAGCATGGGAACTGGGCAAAAAGGTCGCTGTACCTAAAGTAACCGGCGATGTGATGGAGTTTTATTACATTCAAAGTTTTGAAGAATTAAAGTCCGGTTATGCCAATATTATGGAACCCGTAACAGAAGAAATTGCGCTGGGTGAGAATGTACTTGTCATCATGCCCGGAGCCGTATTTGATATCTCTAAAAACAGAATCGGATATGGCGGCGGCTTTTACGATAAATATCTGGAAAAATATTCGAATTATCGCAGGATGGCAATTGCCTTTGAATTGCAAATGGTAGAGTCGATACCAACCGATTCGTACGATATCTGCCCGGAAGTAATTATTACGGAGGAAAATATTTATGTTTGAAACATTGCCGAGCGACCCAATGCTTTGTCTGAGTGTAATCAACACAAAATTGCGTGATCATTACAAAGATTTGGATGCGCTATGTAAAGATTTATCCATTGAAAAAGCGGTCTTAATCGAAAAATTTCATTGCATCGACTATGAGTATGATGAAAACGTAAATCAGTTTATTTAAGGAGGACGATTTTGTGAAAGAAATCGAAAAGTATATGGACGGGATAGATTTGACCTTAGAAGCTCCCACCGAAGAGCCACAGCGTCAATACTATTACATAAAAAAAGCAAGAGAATATGTTCAAAAAATAATCCGTGAAA
>CAZRZV010000175.1:0-1598 GCA_964604665.1 uncultured Faecalimonas sp.
CCCCATTATTGCGTTTGGCGGCAGACCATTTGCCCATCACGGGAGATGTTTTCTACATATAAGATTTTTGCCACTCAAACTCCCAAAATTTTTCGATTTTGGGAGCCATGTGAACAATTATTTATCTATATGGAAAAAATTCGCCTTTATATGGACAAAAACACGAAAATTGTGCAATTTTTGGGAGTTGAAAGCACAATTTTTCCGCATCTAGAAAATCAGTTTTCATTCTCCACCCCAACATTTATTTTAGAACCTGTTTTGTTTTATAGAAAGTATCAACAATTAAAGTTGTTGTAAAAATTATAAAAACAGAGTATAATGTAAATGTTATATACGTGTAAATGTATGAAATCCATTAAAGAATTGGAGGAATAAATATGAAAGGCAGTATGACTACAGATTTGGGTGTAATTACAATTGACCCGGAAGTAATCGCGAAATATGCGGGAACAGTTGCGGTTGAGTGCTTTGGAATTGTCGGTATGGCAGCAGTCAGCATGAGAGATGGGTTTGTAAAATTACTTAAGAGAGAAAGTTTAACACATGGCATTCAAGTAGAAATTTCTGAAGACGATAAGATTACGATTAACTTCCATGTTATCGTATCATATGGTGTTCGCATTGAAACTGTAAGCAATAATTTGATTCAAAATGTAAAATATAGAGTAGAAGAGTTTACAGGAATGGCTGTAGAGAAAATTAATATATACGTTGAAGGCGTAAGAGTGATTGATTAGTTAAGGAGGAGCTTGTTTTGGCAACTAAAACAATTAATGCAGAAATGCTTTCTGAAATGTTTTTAGCCGGTGCGGCGAACATTGATGCAAAGAAAGAGTATATTAATGAATTGAACGTTTTTCCTGTTCCGGACGGAGATACAGGTACGAATATGTCACTTACGATTATGGCTGCGGCAAAAGAAGTGACAACATTGAAAAAACCAACGATGGAATCATTGGCAAAGGCGATTTCTTCAGGCTCACTGAGAGGAGCGCGCGGAAACTCAGGTGTTATTTTATCACAATTGTTCCGTGGCTTTACAAAAGCAATTAAAGAGACGAAGGAAATCGATGTCATTACATTGGCAAATGCTTTGGAAAAAGCAAAAGAGACAGCATATAAGGCTGTTATGAAACCAAAGGAAGGTACGATTCTTACGGTTGCAAGGGGAATTGCGGACAAAGCAATTGAATTGATTGGTACCGTAGATGATTTGGATGAATTCATTCCACAGATAATCGAACATGCGGAATATGTGTTATCACAGACACCAGAGATGCTTCCTGTATTAAAAGAAGCAGGAGTGGTAGATTCCGGCGGGCAGGGGCTTTTGGAAGTAATCAAAGGTGCATATGATGCTTTTCTCGGAAAAGAAATTGACTATAGTCAGATTGCACCGAGTACATCTGTCAATATGACAAAGATTAGCGCAGAGACTAATGCAGAAATTAAATTCGGGTATTGTACGGAATTTATTATCCTGACAGAAAAAGAATTCACAGATCAGGATGAACATGAATTTAAGGGTTATCTGGAGTCGATCGGCGATTCCATCGTGTGCGTTGCGGATGATGATGTGGTGAAGATTCATGTGC
>CAZRZV010000176.1:0-1551 GCA_964604665.1 uncultured Faecalimonas sp.
AAAACTCATCAGAATGATTTCTGAATTTTTTTAAGTTTTAAGACTATCCTGATAATATATTTTTATTTCTAGAAAGCAGTGCTTGTTGGATACATAACTAACTTTCTTTGGTATTATATAACTACGCTTTCACATGCAACTATCAATTCATCCCCAGACGTAAAAATCATTTTTGTTTCAATATATTTTTCTTGCTCCTTTAATGAGCAAATTAGACAATCATCATTATCTTTTTTTTGAAATAATTTTGGGATGATAACATTATCGTTATGTTTAACGTATTCAAAATCAAAAATATGAGGAGAACAACCCCAAAAATCGCAAGATGTCATTAAAAAGCCAATTACATGCAGAAAATCAATTGAGACTCTCTTATCGTCGGTCTCTGCTTTTATAATTGTAAGGTGTAATTTCTTTTCCTCGCGATTGAAACAAAATTCTTCCAAGATATCATCATGGATACACACTGCTCTTGTATTAATAATTTCGCCATTTGATACATCTATTATCATAATGTTCACCTCCAAAATAAAATGAATTTTATGGTTCCAACACTGGTGATCTGAAAAATAACGTATGTCGTTGTAAAACTTATCCAGAAGATTTCTGAAATTTTTTTAAGGATTTGAGACTTTCCTGACAGTTGACCTTTTATTCCTAGAGAGCGGTGCTTTTAAGATACATAATTAACTTTATTTGTATTATATATAATTATGCTTTTACATACAACTATCAATATAATCCCATGCATAAAAGTAATTATAGTTTCAATATATTTTCCCTATTCTTTTAAAAGCAAATCGAGTAATCAAACTCTTCCTGTCTTTCGAACAATTTTAAAATGGGAACACTCTTATTATGTTCAACATACCCAAAATCAAAAATAAATTGAATTCCATGGTTCCGGCACTGGTGTGCCTGGAGGATAGTGCATTTGGTTGTGTTTACCTTTCCACTCAAACATTATCGCATGGTAATGTGAACCATATCGAAAGTCCTCATCCCATTCAAATATTTTGACTCGACTAATTGGATCTACCCATTCAATAATACGCCCATTGTAACTTCCTGAGTGTTCTTTCTTAAGCAGGCCTTTAGGAGTGAAGTCATTTGGGTTAATCGGAAAATATGCCTGCCTTTTATGTTGCCGCGAAATGGCAATAGCCTTTTCCTTTTCTTCAGCTTTTGAAACAGATTTTGAAGGAGCTTTTGCTGTTTGATAAATTCCATATCCAGCAGCTCCAATTGTTATTAATGCCATTCCACTAACAGCGATTGCATCCCCAATTGGAAGAGGCCCATCAGCTACTGCGAGCCCACCACAACCAGCATAAGCAGGAGCCATATGCCCCATAACCTTTCCTATTTCAGTCACAAGTGTTTTGCCAAATTCCCAGATTTCATTCCAAAATCGCCCTGTATTATCAACTCGATTAACAGGATTATTTCCACAATAAGCAAACATATTATAACCGGTTATACCTTGCCCAGTAGATACATACCCATCCGCATTAATAAACCTTTCAATCTGCGGGTCATAATACCTGCTCT
>CAZRZV010000177.1:0-1511 GCA_964604665.1 uncultured Faecalimonas sp.
TGAAATTGATCGTTCACGAAACCTACCAAGGCAAACGCAAAAGCGAGGACGTCTTTGCGGCGGTGTTTCTGTCAAATGCTGCCGCATTGACTCCGAACACACATTCTGGTATAATGAAAGACACCGAACGATCTCAGGATTCACTTTGTTCCGAGAAAGGAGCAACTTATGGAACAAGTGAGGAATGAGCAAACCATTTACAGCGCAGCAGTCTATTGCAGACTCAGCAAGGACGACGAGCAGGCAGGCGAAAGCGTTAGTATCGAAACACAGAAAATGATGCTGACGGATTTCTGCCACGAACGAGGATTCTCGATCTATGAGATCTATGCGGACGACGGTTATTCGGGATTAAACTTTAATCGACCGGCATTTACAAGGTTGCTTGAGGATATTGACAGTGGCAAAATTAACCTTGTCATTACCAAAGACTTGAGCAGACTTGGCAGAGACTATATCCAAACCGGCTATTACACCGACGTGTATTTCAGCCGAAAACGGGTACGGTATATCGCCGTAAATGACGGAATCGACACCAACCGGGACGACAATGACATTGCACCGTTCAAGAATATTCTGAACGATATGTACGCAAAAGACCTGTCCCGCAAGGTGAAGTCAGCCAAACGCCAGCGAGCCTACAAGGGCTACTATATCAGCGCACAGGCGCCCTACGGCTACAAGGTAGACCCAACCGACCGAAACCGCTTGATCGTGGACGAGGAAGCCGCCGAGGTGGTGAAAGAAATCTTCTGTCTTGCCCTTGCCGGACACAGTTTGTCTCAAATCAGCAGAATACTGTCCGAGCGGAAAATCATCACGCCGGGTGTTTACAAAGCACAGAACGGTGACACAAGGTTTTCACGGTATCAAGAAGGAAAAGATTCTTTTTTCGGCTGGTGCTATCAGACGGTGAGAGCCATTCTCCGAGACCAAGTCTATACGGGAGATATGGTGAATCACAAGGTGGAAATCGTCAATTACAAAACCAAGGAATGGGTTAGAGTGCCGAAAGAACAGCACATTATCGTAGCAGACCGACACGAGCCAATCGTCAGCCGTGATGACTACGAGCGAGTGCAAAGTTTAATTTCTTTGCGACACAGGCCGAAAAAGCACAACTTTGATAATGTGTTCAAAGACCTGACCTTTTGTGCCGAGTGCGGACACCGAATGACCTTGATGATGAAGCCGCTGAAAGCAGGCCCGACACCGCTGATTCGTTGCACCCACCATTACACTAATCCCGAAGATTGCAAGCATAATCATGCAATCTATTACGATGATTTGTATTCGGAAGTGCTGAAACGGGTGCGAGGTATAGCAAGTAAAATTGAAAGCGGCGAGCTGTTGGAGCGAATCCAAAAGCAAAGCACCAAGCGAGTAAAGACGGACAAGCTGATTGCCGAACAGACCAAAATCAACAAACGGCTGGCTGTGCTGAAAAGAATTATCAAAAAACTGTACGAGGATTTTGCCACTGACCTCTTAGATTTGGAAAGCTATCATTC
>CAZRZV010000178.1:0-1485 GCA_964604665.1 uncultured Faecalimonas sp.
TACGATTGGGCAATTGAATCCGTTAAGATACAGAGGGTATTATTATGATTCCGAGGGTGGGCTCTACTATGTATCCAGCCGTTATTATGATCCTGAGATCGGTCGGTGGATCAATGCGGATTCACAATTAAATACTTCTCTTGGGATTCTTGGATTAAATCAGTTTTCTTACTGTCTAAACAACCCAGTCAATATGGTGGATTATGGCGGTAACAAACCGGGAGACTTGTTTGATACAATGGATGAAGCGGCAAGAGATTTTGCAGAATACATAAATGCAAAATCCATTGAAGATAACCGTGAGTACGCTTCATACATATATACAAAAACAGTAACAGAAACAAGAACTACAACTTACATAAATCCCAATATTTTTGGCAACAATCCGCTTTCGTGGTTATGGAATGTGATTTTTGGAGGTGGCTTAACCAAAACAGTAACTACCAAAGTTAAAATAACAAAATACACATATAGGGAGCCTAAACGAGGAACAGTAGATAGTTCGTCTCCGCCAATTAATTGGTTTGGTATACATACAGTAGTTGGGCGTTTACACACCCACGCTGCTTATGATCCAGCGTATGCAAATGATATTTTTTCGTCAGCCGATAAGAAAAATGCGGAAAGACAAGGCGTTCCAACCTATGTTGCTACTCCGTTGGGCACTTTGAGAAAATATGACCCATCAAATGGCACAGATATTGTCTTATTTAACGATATACCATTTGATCCAAATCATCCAGGGAGGTAGCTTTAATGGTTAAAAGAAAGGTGCTTTTTATATTTTTACTTATTCTTTTTATGACATTCATTGGAGGAATACTTGTGGTGATTATTAAAAATAAATCTCCTGAAATTAAAACGTTTGAGGTAAGTGAATATCAATATTATATTGACAATTTTTCATCAGAAGCTAATTTGGGTTTTATATCTGATTCAAAAGATCTCCTCAAAAAAGTTGAAGTAATATGGATTGAGCAGTATGGAGAACGTATAAAAAATCAAAAACCATATCAAGTATTCTATGATGAGGCAAATGGCATTTGGTTAGTTCATGGAACGTTGCGATCTAATATGATGGGAGGCGTTGCAAACATCTTGGTAGATAATGATACAGGCAAGGTGTTAGCCGTCTGGCATGATAAGTAATTCATACCAGCCAGCAAGCATCGCGTTTGGTCACCCAAACACAGACTTGTCAGGAATATTCCTGAAACCTTTAAGGGCTTGGGATTATCCCAACAACCTGCCTTTTGTCCCCAAAAGGCGATGCTTGCTGGTACATAACAGTTTCCTTCCCCTTTTGCGGTAGGTTATTAACGATTTTCTAATCTTACGGTTACAAAATTGTCTTTTAGTGAGGAAACAGTTGGAGGGTATTTATCCTCTAACTGTTACTCTCACGAAGAAGGAGGCAATTATGCGTAAGGTGAAATTGATCGTTCACGAAACCTACCAAGGCAAACGCAAAAGCGAGGACGTCTT
>CAZRZV010000179.1:0-1474 GCA_964604665.1 uncultured Faecalimonas sp.
CTTCCAGAGGACTTCATCATTTGGTATATGAAATTGTGGATAATTCTGTAGATGAAGCATTGGCTGGCTTTTGTAATACCATTAAAGTATATATTCATGAAGATAATTCCATTACAGTTATAGATAATGGACGTGGTATTCCGGTTGGTATTAACCATAAAGCAGGACTTCCTGCGGTAGAGGTAGTATTTACCGTACTTCATGCAGGAGGAAAATTCGGCGGCGGCGGGTACAAAGTATCCGGCGGACTTCATGGTGTAGGTGCATCAGTCGTAAATGCATTGTCAGAATGGCTTGAAGTTGAAATTTATAACGAAGGTAAAATATATAAACAACGCTATGAAAGAGGAAAAGTTTTATATAAACTCAAAGTAGTAGGTGATTGTGAACCTGAAAAGTCAGGAACAAAGGTAACATTTTTACCGGATAAAGAAATCTTTGAAGAAACAGTATTTGATTTTGATACTTTAAAGCAACGTTTTAGAGAAATGGCTTTCTTAACAAAGGGTCTTCGCATTGAGTTAATTGATGAAAGAGGAGAAGAAGTTGTAGAAAAGGCATTTCACTACGAAGGCGGTATCAAAGAATTTGTTCAGTACTTAAATAAAAATAAAACTCCTTTATATGAGCAGGTAATTTACTGCGAAGGAGAACGTGACGGAGTCATGGTTGAAGTAGCAATGCAGCATAATGACTCTTACAATGATAATACTTATGGATTTGTAAATAATATTACAACTCCTGAAGGTGGAACTCATGTTGTAGGTTTCCGTAATGCCCTTACGAAAACTTTTAATGAATATGCAAGAAAGAATAAATTATTAAAAGATAGCGAACCTAATTTGACAGGTGATGATATACGTGAAGGTTTGGCTGCTATTATCAGTGTTAAAATTTCTGACCCGCAGTTTGAAGGTCAGACAAAACAAAAATTAGGAAACAGTGAGGCGCGCTGGGCAGTCGATAACATTGTAAGTACGCAACTTGAAATATTTTTAGAGCAAAATCCTTTGGTCGGCAAAATTACGATTGAAAAATCCGTGATGGCACAAAGAGCTCGTGAAGCAGCAAGAAAAGCCCGCGATTTAACAAGAAGAAAAGGTGCTTTGGATGGCATGTCACTTCCGGGTAAACTTGCGGATTGTTCCGACAAAGACCCTGTAAACTGTGAAATTTACATTGTAGAAGGTGATTCTGCGGGAGGTTCAGCTAAGACGGCAAGAGACAGAAAGACTCAGGCTATCCTTCCTCTTCGTGGAAAAATATTAAACGTAGAAAAAGCAAGATTAGATAAAATCTATGCAAATGCGGAAATTAAGGCAATGATTACTGCATTTGGTACAGGTATCCATGATGATTTTGATATTACGAAGCTTCGTTATCATAAAATTATCATCATGACCGATGCCGATGTCGATGGTGCTCATATCAGTACTTTATTATTGACATTCTTATATCGTTTTATGCCTGACCT
>CAZRZV010000180.1:0-1437 GCA_964604665.1 uncultured Faecalimonas sp.
ATTGGAATTGCTTACCGTATTCCGGTGAATAACATATTGGGTGATGAAGGACAAGGCTTTTATGGCTGTGCATTTTCCATATATAACATCGCCCTGCTTTTAACTTCATACAGTTTACCGCTTGCAGTTTCAAAGCTGGTATCTGCCCGTGTGTCCAAAAAAGAATATAAGAATGCAATGCGAATTTTCAGAGGTGCACTGTTATTTGCAGTCGTAGTTGGCGCATCGGTCGGAATTCTGGTATTCTCCCTTTCGGATTACATTGCCGGTGAACTCATGTCGCTAAAACTTAGTACATACGCACTTCGAGTATTGGCACCGGGACTGTTTATTGTAGCAGTAATGGGAGTTATGCGTGGATTTTTCCAAGGAATGGGGACTATGATACCGACTGCCATTTCCCAAATTATTGAGCAGATTGCAAACGCAATCGTCAGTATTATCGGTGCGAGTTACCTACTTCAAATCGGAAAGAAAGCGGCAGAGTCTAAGACGAATCCATCTTTGCCATTTGCATATGGTGCCGCGGGAGGAACGCTGGGGACGGTTTCGGGAGCACTTATCGGTCTGCTGTTTTTAATCGCCATTCTGCTAATCTTTTTACCTACTTTAAAAAAGCGAATCAAACGTGACAAGACGCATGAATTAGAAGGATATAATGAGGTGTTTTCCGTATTGCTTCTTACAATAGCTCCGGTTATTTTAAGCACCGCAATCTATAATATCAGCGAAACTTTGGATCAAGGTATTTTTAGTAACGTAATGGCAGCACAGGGGCATTCCGAAAAAGAAATAGCGAGCCTTCTCGGTATGTTTACAGGAAAGTACAATACGATTATGAATATTCCGTTAGCAATTGCAAATGCTTTGGGCGCTGCTTTAATCCCAAGTTTAACGGCAACTGTTGCAATCGGCAATAAAAAACAGATTAATAATAAAATCAATATGGTAATTCGTTTTGTCATGATGATAGCCATTCCGTGCTGTGTGGGATGTTTTGTCTTGGCAGAGCCGATTTTAGATTTATTGTACAGCGGCAATACGACAACGCCTGCGCATATGTTACAGTTTGGTGCAATTACCATTGTATTTTATTGCTTATCAACTGTTTCCAATGCGATCTTACAGGGGGTAAACAAGATGACTGCACCGGTCAAACACGGTGCAATCTCCTTGGGTGTCCATTTAGTTGCACTTTACGTCATGTTAATTGTATTTAAATGGAGTATCTATGCGGTAGTAGCCGGCAATATTGTATTTTCGCTTTGTATGTGTATCTTAAATGCAAATGCACTAAAAAAGGCAACCCGATATCGTCAGGAAGTCAATCGGACTTTCCTAATACCGATAAAAGCTTCCCTTGTGATGGGTGTGATTACCTTTGTAAGTAATTTCTTATTTGGTTTCGTGTTGCCGAAAGCAGTTACCACATTAATA
>CAZRZV010000181.1:0-1425 GCA_964604665.1 uncultured Faecalimonas sp.
ACCAAGCCTTTCATTTTTCATTATAATTCTGTTATATCAACATTCTTTCCGTCTCTCCAGATTCTTTCCAAATCATAGAACAAACGATTTTCTTTATCAAACACATGCACGATGATTTCGCCAAAATCAAGTAATACCCAGTTGCCAAGGCCGTATCCTTCACGCTGTTTTACTGCAAATCCTTCTTTATCAAGTTCCTCTTCCACAGCTTCCACCATAGCTTTCACCTGACTGTCATTACTGCCGTTTGCAATAATGAAATAGTCTGCCAACACGGAAATCTGTGAAATATTGATAATCTTAATGTCTTCGCCTTTCTTATCATCTAATGCTTTATAAGCCAATTTTGCCATCAATTTTGATTGTTCCATTGTTATTTACTCCTTTTTTGATAATAGTCAAATGTCTCTTTTGTCATCGGGTCAATGACTGCATTCTTCGTTGATAAATACAATAAAGAATCTTCTACTATCATACAAAGACATGCATCTAAATCCTCAAATGCCAATCGCCTTGCTTTTTCCAAATTTGGCGCTGTATTACGATTCGGCTCTATGTAATCCGCAATATAGATTATCTTGTCTAAAATCGTCATTTTCGGGCGTCCTGTGGTGTGATAGGTAATGGCATCCAGTATCTGTCTGTCTCCTACTTTATATTTTGTACGTGCAAGATACGCACCTAGTTTCGCATGTAGGAGTCCTGTATTTTTCCTCTCATATTCCGAAACACCCAAATGTTCTTTTTCACACATTCGCACCTTCTTTTCGCCCGGAATACATTTCGCACAGTCATGCAAAAGCCCTGCAACAAGCGCGGCTTCTACGTCCGCATTATATCGCATTGCCAACGCTGCCGCTGTGTACATTACGCCAAGCGTGTGCTCGTAACGCTCCTTATCCAAATGCCGACGCACCTTTTTTTGTATCTTTTCAATTTTAAACCGACTCATCCTATTCATCCTTAAATAATTGATACTTTTTAATATAATCCAATACGGATTGTGGCATCATTTCTGCAACAGATTCCTTGTCTTTGATTTTTTCGCGAATCTCACTGGAAGATATATCCACATGGGGTGTGCCTAGCAAGCGAATATCTGCGCCATATTTTTGATTCAGATATGCAATCTGTGCATTCATCTCATCCGAACTTTTGTCGTCACGAAACGCTGCCAAAATCGTACATTCTTTCAAAAGTAAATCCGGTCTTACCCAGTTTTCAATACTGAACAGGGAATCCGCACCGATAATATAATAAAATTGGTGTTTCGGATAAACTTTTTTGAAGTGCATCATGGTTTTATAAGAATAATTTATCTCCTGATTCTCCACTTCATAAAGTTGCAGTTCAAAATACGGGATATCTTCAATCGCCCGCTTTACCATTTCCACTCTATGTTTTGTCTGTGATTCAATTGTTGCA
>CAZRZV010000182.1:0-1420 GCA_964604665.1 uncultured Faecalimonas sp.
TGGTGCTAGAATATAAATAGTACAAAATAAACATGACCATTTTCAATAAATAGTATATGATAGTCATAGTTCAAGGAGGAGAATGGTTATGGCAAAAGGTACAAAATATTCCCAACAGTTTAAAGAGGATGCGGTGCAGTATCGTTTGGATCATCCAGAGTTGCCACTTCGCAAAACTGCGGAAAATCTTGGAATCAGCGAATCTGCACTGAAAAACTGGATGAAAGTAGCAAAGGAACATAAAGGCGGAGTTCCTACCCGTGGTTCTGGAAATTATGCAAGTGATGAAGCAAAAGAGATTGCCAGATTACAACGTGAATTACGAGATACAAAGGATGCTCTCGAAGTGTTAAAAAAAGCAATCGGTATTCTGGGAAACTGACAAAAACTCTTTACACGGCTACTTCTGAGTACGTGGAAGAAATCAAATCCCTGCCTGTGAAACGCCAGGTTTCTGTCAGCGGAATACTGAAAAAATTAGGCGTTTCACGTTCCGGTTACAATGCATGGAAAAAACGGGTTCCTTCGGACACGTCTGTTCGTCGTACCGTTTTAAAAGAAAAAATCCAAAAGATTTATGAGGATTCCCATCAAAACTATGGCGCTCCTAAAATTACAGCAGAATTGCGAAAATCAGGAGAACAGATTTCTGAAAAAACAGTCGGGAACTATATGCGACAAATGAAAATCAAAGCCCAGTGGGTGAAACCGTATATCCAGACGACCATAGACTCTGATTTCAATCAGAAACTAAAAAATATTCTCAATGGGGAATTCAATCCTGCACAACCGGATTCTGTTTGGTGTTCTGATATCACCTATATTTGGACATTTGAAGGATTTGTGTATCTTACCAGCGTCATGGATCTGTATTCGAGAAAAATCATTTCCTGGGTCTTGAGTGAGACACTGGAGGCCACCCATGTGGTGGAATGTATTGAAAAAGCAAAACGTGTCAGAAACGATGAGAAACCGTTGATTTTCCATTGTGACAGAGGATGTCAGTACGTGTCGGAAGCATTTCAAAAAGCAACTACAGGAATGATTCACAGTTATTCAAAGAAAGCATATCCATGGGATAATGCCTGTATAGAATCTTTTCATGCACTCTTGAAAAGAGAATGGATCAATCGATTCAAAATCTTTAATTATACACATGCATATAAGTTGGTTTTTGAATATATCGAAACATTTTATAATACCGTACGTGTTCATAGTCATTGTGGATATTTATCTCCAAATGAATATGAGGAGCGATATCTTAAAAGCATGGAAAAGAATGCAGTAAAAATAGCAAGTTAAACTTTTTTAAGAAGAGAGAAAATTGGTTACATTTAATTTGTACTTTTTTTTGACATAGGACCACTCCAATCATGCCTGTCGCTACGACAAGTTCTTCTATCGTGCAAAAGATGCGAAT
>CAZRZV010000183.1:0-1419 GCA_964604665.1 uncultured Faecalimonas sp.
TACTTGATGGTGCAGTTGGTGTATTTTGTGCTAAGGGTGGTGTAGAGCCTCAGTCAGAAAATGTATGGCGTCAATCTGACACATACAACGTACCAAGAATGGCATTCATCAACAAGATGGATATCCTTGGTGCAGATTTCTACGGAGCAGTAGAACAGATTAAGACCAGATTAGGAAAGAATACAATCTGTATTCAATTGCCAATCGGAAAAGAAGATGAATTCAAGGGAATCGTCGACTTATTTGAAATGAAAGCCTATATCTACAATGATGAAAAGGGTGATGATATTTCTATCGTTGATATCCCGGTAGAAATGGCAGATGATGCTGAATTATATCGTACAGAATTAGTAGAAAAAATCTGCGAATTAGATGACGATTTGATGATGATGTATCTTGAGGGAGAAGAACCAAGCGTTGACGAGTTGAAGGCAGCACTTAGAAAAGGAACATGTACATGTGAATGTGTTCCGGTATGCTGCGGTACAGCTTACAGAAACAAAGGTGTTCAAAAACTTCTTGATGCAATTATCGAATATATGCCATCTCCATTAGATATCGAAGCTATCAAAGGTGTAGATATGGATGGAAATGACACAGTGAGACATTCATCTGATGATGAACCATTCTCAGCATTAGTATTTAAAATCATGACTGACCCATTTGTTGGTAAGTTAGCATACTTCAGAGTTTACTCAGGAACAATAAATGCAGGTTCTTATGTACTCAATGCAACAAAAGGCAAAAAAGAACGTGTTGGACGTATTCTCCAAATGCACGCAAATAAGAGAGAAGAACTTGACAAAGTATACTCAGGTGACATTGCAGCAGCAATCGGATTTAAGTTCTCTACAACAGGTGATACAATCTGTGACGAGCAACATCCGGTAATCCTTGAATCAATGGAATTCCCGGAACCGGTTATCGAGTTAGCTATTGAACCTAAGACAAAAGCTTCTCAAGGTAAACTTGGTGAATCCCTTGCAAAACTTGCTGAAGAGGACCCTACATTCCGTGCTCACACAGATCAGGAAACAGGTCAGACAATCATTGCCGGTATGGGTGAACTTCACCTTGAGATTATCGTAGACAGACTTCTTCGTGAATTCAAGGTAGAAGCTAACGTAGGTGCACCACAGGTTGCCTACAAAGAATCATTCACAAAAGCAGTTGATGTTGATAGCAAATATGCAAAACAATCAGGTGGACGTGGACAATACGGACACTGTAAAGTTAGATTTGAACCAACAGACGTTAACGGCGAGCAAACATTCTTCTTTGAATCAGAAGTTGTTGGTGGCGCAATTCCGAAGGAATACATTCCTAAGGTTGGTGAAGGTATCGAAGCAGCTATGAAGTCAGGTACTCTTGGCGGATTCCCTGTAGTAGGTATCAGAGCTGTCGTATATGATGGTTCTT
>CAZRZV010000184.1:0-1386 GCA_964604665.1 uncultured Faecalimonas sp.
CCCTGAAAGAGAAAACCGCTATTCTTTTTCTTTTGTTCCGTCTGAGTTGACATGTAATTCACCTCAATATCTGTAATTCTTCTAAAATTTCTTTTTGTTTGCGTTCCATCACAATGCGTTCATCATCTTCCATGTGATCATAACCAAATAAATGCAGCATACTATGAGCAATCAAAAATGCATATTCGCGTTCCGGGGAATGTCCGTACTCTTCCGCCTGCGAAATCACTTTTTCTTTTGAAATCACAATGTCACCAAGCATCAATTCGCCGGATTCCGGATGAAAACAATCGATACAGTCCTCTAAAAAATCAAAATTACCGGGCGTCTCGTACTCTATCATAGGGAATGACAAAACATCTGTGGCACGATTGATATCTCTAAAATTGTGATTCATTTCACAGATTTCATCATTCATGGTAAGAAGCAAATTTACTTCTGCCTCGTATGGACAACCCACATAATCCAATGCTGCATTTATCACTTTTTCCGCAAGTGCTATGCAGTCAAAAGGAAGCGACAAGTCTCCTTCCTCTTCAAAGAATAAAGTCATGACCTTTTCCTTCTTTCTTTTGCATGATTTACTTTCGTTTCATAGTCCTCATATGCCTTTACAATCTTTTGTACCAGTGGATGTCGGACAACGTCTTTGCTTGTCAAATTGCAAATGGCAATATCGTCGATATGTTTCACTACTTTCACAGCCACATCAAGTCCCGAAGTTGCACCCGCAGGTAAATCTTTTTGGGTAGAATCGCCTGTGATAACCACTTTTGAACCAAATCCAATTCTGGTCAGAAACATTTTCATCTGAGCAGGAGTTGTATTTTGAGCTTCGTCCAAAATAATAAAGGCATTATCTAAAGTACGTCCTCTCATATATGCAAGAGGAGCCACTTCGATTAACCCCTTTTCAGAGTTTTTGATAAAACTTTCTGCGCCCATAATCTGATAGAGTGCATCGTATAACGGTCTCAAATACGGGTCTATCTTGCTTTGCAAATCGCCCGGAAGAAATCCTAATTTTTCGCCTGCTTCGATGGCAGGTCTTGTCAAAATAATACGACCCACTTCATTATTCTTAAAAGCAGTAATTGCCATTGCCATTGCAAGATACGTTTTACCTGTTCCTGCCGGTCCCAGTCCGAATACAATCATTTGTTTACGAATTGCATCCACATACTTTTTCTGGCCTACTGTTTTCGGTTTAATCGGTTTTCCCTGCAGTGTGTGACAAATAATATCTTTATCTATTTCAACAATTTCCTTTTCGCTGTCTTCAAACACCAGGGAGATTGCATAATCCACATTTTGTTCCGAAATAGCATTTCAGCGTTTTGACAAGGCAATCAATTGTTCTAAGACACGTTTTGCCTGTTCTACCCG
>CAZRZV010000185.1:0-1354 GCA_964604665.1 uncultured Faecalimonas sp.
TTATGCTATGTACCAGAAAGCCGCTAAATTCGGCATTTTCAGCCGATTTTGCCTTTCGGAACATTTCCGATGCTTCTGTGGGTCTGATTTTAGAAAAATGATGTCATTCGCATAAAAATTATTTTTCTATTTATCAATATGAACCCCTAATGCATCTTCATAAATGTCTATTTTGTGCAAAAAGGAATCTCTACCTCCTTCAAGGTAGTTAATGATATGCTTTTTAATACGTTTTTCGCCAGGATATCCTGTGGTCTCTATCCAACCATGCTGATTATCTGAACGCATTATACATACTTGGTCAGCTTTAGCATTTGTTACGATTGTAGCGTTATGTGTTGCAATAATAACTTGACGTTTTTCTTTTATTGAACGCAGTTGCTTTACAAGATTTTTGTAGATATATTGATTATCCAAGTTATCTTCGGGTTGGTCAATTATTAAAGGTCTATAATCTTTTGAATATTCACTATATCCTAAAATAAAAGATAGCATTGCTACAACTTTTTGCCCAAGCGACAGTGTTCCAACTGATTTATATATAGAAGATCCAGAGCTTCCTTCCTTGTTGTTAATATTAAACTCTAAAGAGAAGCTTTCAATATGTGCAATATATTTCTTTAAGTAGTCAATAACTTTGTCTATATTTTTATCGGTAATTAGATTTTCTAAAATTTCATTAAGTAGAGTCTTAACTTCATCTTTATCTAAAGAATGAATTCCCTGCTCAACCATACTTTGAGTTATTTCCGTGCAAAACGCTAACATACTTGTTGTAGAAAAGGCTTTGGCAATATCTTTATTTACTACCAATGTTAGAAACTCAAAAATCCCCAATTCACCATAGAGCTTTAAAAGATATTCAATAATATTTCCTTCCGTAATATTCTGATTTTTATACCACTTGTTTTCATTGTACTTCTCTCCAAATAGCCAAAAAGCGAAATCAGGCTCAGAATATGTTCCATCCTGTGAATATATGATTCTTAGTATATTGGTTTGGCTGATATTAAATGGTTGGATTACCGAATCGACTTCTTCTTTTCTTTTTTGCATAACACTTTGAACATTATCAAGTGTTTTTATTAAGCCAGATTTTTTCTTGAATCGGATAACATCCTCTGGCTTGGATAAAACTTTATTCTCAAACAATGTTTCATATAAAAATCTGTTTATTCTTTCGCCGCTTGCTGTATTTACTAAATCGTTGACTGAATATCTTACATCGAAAAAATGATTGAGCATTTCCCTCTTGTTGGTTACGGTTTCGAGATACCATTTATCATCATTATATATTACCTTCGAAATCTTAAAAAAGTGTTTGAAAGCATAATCCCTGACATCATCTTGATTA
>CAZRZV010000186.1:0-221 GCA_964604665.1 uncultured Faecalimonas sp.
ACTTGAATCCAAATTCATTGACAGTATTAAAAGAATGCTATTTAGAACCAAGTTTCGAAGATGCGAAGGCATATGACAGTTTCCAATTTGTAAGACATGGATATTTTTGTGTGGATGCGAA
The DNA here is from genome assembly GCA_964604665.1 of uncultured Faecalimonas sp. Lineage (GTDB taxonomy): Bacteria > Bacillota > Clostridia > Lachnospirales > Lachnospiraceae > Faecalimonas. Next base: position 122 of record CAZRZV010000186.1, read on the forward strand.
AGATTCGAAACCGGATGCACTGGTATTTAATCGAATTGTATCATTAAAGAGTTCGTTTAAATTGCCGAAATAGAGGAAGTGAATTGGGCGAAAGTTTTCT
>CAZRZV010000186.1:231-1319 GCA_964604665.1 uncultured Faecalimonas sp.
AGGAAGGAATTTGTATGCAGTTGAAGTCGGTCAAGAAGGCGAAAAAAGGAATATTGGGAGTCATATTTAGCAGGACATCAATCCTGATTGCCCTGATGGCGATGCAAATATGGATTTTTGTAATCACGCTTACCCGACTGAATGCTTATGCGACATATATCCGGGGGATTGCATTGGTGCTGGAAATCATATCGGTACTTTTTATTATTAATAGTAAAAGTAACGCAGCATTTAAAGTCACATGGATATTAGTCATTATGGTATTTCCTTTCTTTGGAACAGCATTTTATGTATATACGAAGATTTTGCCGGGGACTACATTTACTTCAAAAAGATTATTTGAGCTGGGACGTCTTACAAAAACATATATGGAGCAGGACCCGCAAACGTTAGATGCTTTACGTGTATCGAAGCCGGCTGATGCCAACTTAGCATATTATCTTGGCAATCAGGTAGGATATCCGGTACATCGCAATACAGAAGTAGTATATTTCTCATGTGGAGAAGAAAAATTTGAAGAATTAAAACGGCAGTTGAGGAACGCTGAGCATTTCATTTTCATGGAATATTTTATTGTAGACGAAGGCGAGATGTGGGATGAAATTCTGGAAATTCTGGTACAGAAGATAGCAGAAGGTGTGGAAGTGCGTTTCATGTTCGACGGTATGTGCGCTATCCTGACATTGCCATACAATTTTCAAAAGAAACTTCGCAAATGTAAAATTAAATGCAAGACATTCAGTCCAGTGAGACCGGTGGTATCTTCTTATCAAAATTACAGAGACCATCGAAAGATATGTGTGATTGACGGCAGAGTTGGATTTACGGGCGGCATTAATTTAGCAGACGAGTATATTAATCGAAAAGAACGCTTTGGATATTGGAAAGATACAGCCGTGATGCTGGAGGGCGAAGCAGTACAAAATCTGACGATTATGTTTTTGCAAATGTGGGATATCACAGAACGCCGTCCGGAACAATTTGAAAAGTATTTAACGCCGAAGTCGACGGAGATTAAAAGAGAACTGGGATATGTACTTCCATACGGGGATAGCCCTTATGACAGGGAGGCAATCGGGGAACAGGTT
>CAZRZV010000187.1:0-1292 GCA_964604665.1 uncultured Faecalimonas sp.
TAATGGGATGGGCGTCCTGGAATTGTTTCAGAACGAATATTACAGAGGAGGGTCTGAAAAAGCAAATAGATGCTCTAAAAGCAACAGGACTTGATAAATATGGATATACATATTTTAACATTGACGATGGTTTCTTCGGCGGACGCAATAAAATCGGGGCTTTGCAGTTTCATAAAAAACGGTTTCCCAATGGAATAAAAGTAATTGCGGATTACGCGCATCAAAACGGACTTAAAGCTGGAATTTACTCTGACGGCGGCGATAAAACCTGCGGATATTATTATGATAACGAAGGCGAAAACGGTACTGACGTCGGTTTGTATAATCATGAAGAACGGGACTTAAAAATGTACCTTGAGGACTTTGGTTTTGACTTTATAAAAGTTGATTGGTGCGGTGGTCTGCACCTTGGACTTGACGAGAAGGAGCAGTACACAAAAATAGGAAAAATCATAGATGATATAAGAAAACGAACGGGCAGATGTATTGTGTATAATATCTGCCGCTGGCATTTCCCTGGCGAATGGGCTACGAAGATTGCCGATTCATGGCGGACAGGTGCGGATATAACTCCCGATTTTAATTCGGTAATAAATCAAATTGACAATATTAAGCCTCTTCGGAAATTCTGTTGTCCCTCGCATATAAATGACCTTGATATGATGCAGATTGGCAATGGTATGAGTATTGAGGAAGAAAAAACGCACTTTGCTATGTGGTGTATGATGTCAACGCCTCTGATGATAGGCTGTGACCTTACAAAAATAGCTGACAGTACTCTTGAAATACTGAAAAATGAGGAGCTTATTGCAATAAATCAGGATAAGGCTTGTAAGCAAGCGTATGTTATAAAGGAATTCAGGGAAGATAAATTACTCGGTGAAATATGGGGTAAAGAACTTTATGAAAGCAATGAAAAAGCAATAGCGTTCCTTAACCGAAGTGAAAAGCCGCTTAATATGGAATTGTCATTGAAAGATGCAGGAATGTGCGGCAGGATTTTTTCAATACGCAATTTGTGTGAACATTGCGATATGGAAATTGCGGATAGTATAAAAATCACTGTAAATCCTCACGGTACCGTTGTGTTTCGTGTAAAAAGCGAAAGCGTTGTTCCTGCTCCTGATGTGAATGTCGCATTGGAATATAGAGAGCCGAAAGATATTGAAAAAATATCTCTTGATAAGGCAAAAGAACTGATTTCAAACGGCGCGGTGCTTATTGATGTTAGAAGTGCAGATGAATATAAGAGCGGTCATATTGAAAATGCTATAAACGCGCCGTATACGGAA
>CAZRZV010000188.1:0-1285 GCA_964604665.1 uncultured Faecalimonas sp.
TCCACGTCAAATTTAAAAATATTGGAAAAGACAATAGATAGAATCACCATCATAAAAAGCGGATTTAATATAGTCCATAACACCCCTAATACAGAACGCCTGTATTTTATTTTTATATCTCTTGCAACCAGTTCTGCTAATAAGGGTTCATATTTCAAAAAATTATCAACATACTTTTTCACAGTCTTTCTCCTTTTTGTTTTGATAAAATCTCCATCTATTCACAATTTTGTCTACCATTAAGCACAGTTCTCACCACATACAGCGGACGTTCTTTCGACTGCATAAAAACATTACCAACATATATCCCAACTACACCCACACTGACAATAATCATGCCACTCATCAGGCAGATAGTCGCAATAGTACTTGACCATCCTGGATCAACATCCCTGACAAAATACAGAATTACAATAGCTACTATTGCAAAAATCGAGCAGAGCATTACAAAAAAGCCTACTCCTACAGTCAATTTGAGAAGCTTATCTGACTGCGAAGTTAAAATAGACATTGCCATATTCATTCGCTTTTTAAAATTATAAGAGGACTTTCCCTCTTTTCTGGAATCATGCTCTACATCTAATGTGGTTTGTTTAAATCCCAACCACTTAATATATATCACAAATGCCCGATGCAGCTCTCTCATTTTACAATAATTTTCCACAACAATTCGTTTGCTTATACTGAAGTTGCAAATCGCCGGATCATAATTGCCGTCTGAAGCCCATTCATAAATCTTGTAAAAAATTTTAGAAACAAGTACTTTAAAGAAACTGTCCTTTCTTTTTTTTCTCCTTGCAAATACCGCATCATAATCCCCATCTACTGCTTTTCGATACAGATTAACAATTTCCTCCGGTCTGTCCTGAAGATCGCAATCCATTACCACGACCCATTCACCTGAACTGTAATCCAAACCAGCAGTAATTGCCTGAATTTGTCCAAAATTTCTTGACAATTCAATTCCTACAATATGATCATCTTCTGCACACAACCGTTGTATTACTTCCCATGAATTCTGAGGACAATTATCATTTACCAGAATAATCTCATATTCATTTACCAAATCACTTAAAACTTTTGTTAAGCGCTCACATAATTCCTCTAATGCCGCGCGACATCCATATACGGGCACTACCACTGATATATCCATCTTTCTTTTCTCCTTTTATATATAAAAAACAAATATTCCTAACAAAACCAACAGGTTTCCTATTACTTTTTTCCGTGTTATTTTCTCCTGAAAGAAAAAATAACTCAAAATCATAATTAGTATATATCCTGA
>CAZRZV010000189.1:0-1283 GCA_964604665.1 uncultured Faecalimonas sp.
CTGATCCTCAGATAAAGTCACTTCACCGGCAGTATACTCAAATGGATCTTCTTCAAGCATTAAGTAAAGTGTAATATTTCCAGATTGTTGAAACCAATCTTGTGTCTGGATTTTATTTAAGTTATCAGCATTTATTTTGCCATCATCATTATAGCAAAATGCCATCATTCTTTCAATAAGCGCACGAAGCTCACCGATTCGCTCAAGGAGTTCATTCGCAGACTTTAATGCCTCATCATCTACAGCATACAAGTCCTCTCGAATCTTTTTCACAGCATTATGAGTTTCTGTATATCCAGTATTAACTGTTCCCAGAGATAGACCCTTGATTGAAATATATTTAGCTGCAAGCTGTAAAACCGCATTCAGTTCTCCCTTGGCACCTTCAAAAGTATTTTCCTTTGAATTAAGAGTCTGATTTATGTAGTCAAGTGCGCCTTCTTCAACTCTACCATCATGGTTATACTCATATTGGTAAAATGCTTCTGCGAAGAGTTGAATGATCATAGACATATCTGATGAAATGTCCATCATTCCGGAAATAATATTTATTGTACCATTTGTTATATAGTTTTTGAACGAATCGGCAGCATCCCCGCGAAAGTGATTCGATTTAGAAATTTTAAAAGCTGTTTTGTACTGTGAATACAGTGTCTCTTGAACAGTAGTCTCATAGCCTTTCGTGCTGTCATACAAACTAATAACGGCACTGTTTTTCAAATAAAGATTTCCCTTATCTGCCATGTTGCGCACCTCACTTTCCGAATAAAATCTCGCCAAGTGTTTTTGTTGCAACATCATTGTCAAGATTCATCCACTTAGCTTTTATAAGCTTCATGCTTTCAGTATCCTGATCCAACAGTTTGCCAAAGAGTTCGATGGTTTTATTAAATTCTTCTACGCATTCCATATACTTATCTACACTCTGCAAACGTACTCCTTGCTTGTACAAGGAATATTTTAGGCCTTTGATACTGTCAGCTCCTGATTTAAAAGAGTCAATCTGTCCTTGGAAGCCTTTGGGATCTAAAAATAATTCTGCCATTTATTTTGACTCCTTTCTAAGCACTACCTGTGCTTCTGTTATTTTATAATTTGCTTTTTCGCACAATTCCACAAACAGTTCATATGAACATTTATCCAGAAATTCGAGATACTGATCAACATACACGCCAACACTCATCATATGTGCCGCTTTAATAGCGAATTGCTCAGGACTATTTTCAAGCAATGATGCATATTTTGTTAATACGTTTTTGTGTGCAATATTGTAGGCTCTTTCA
>CAZRZV010000190.1:0-1271 GCA_964604665.1 uncultured Faecalimonas sp.
GGGGTAGATAGCCGAAACCTATCCGCTTCGGGAAATATTCAGTGATTAAAAAGATAATCGTCCTAAACTTTTCCAGAGAGCAGGGCGATTATTTTTTATGTGTAAAATTAAGGATGGATATAATCAAACTGACTGTAGCAAGTATAATCATAAGTTCCTCATATGTACTCATAAGCACCATCCCCTTTCGCAAGACTCCGAAACGGATGGATTCGCCCTCCCAGTTGCCTAGGTAAATATATTATTAGTTCCAAGCCCTATAGCCGTTTGCGATAGCAGCTTCTTTGTTGTAAGCCCAGTAGGTAAAGTTTTTTCCTTGTGTAACTTGCTCCACTTGGTCATATGTATAATAGTAATTTCCGTATCCCTCTAAGACAAACACAATGTTTTCGTCAAAAAAATTTATTTTATTGTGGTTTTGCATCCAAAAAAGTTGATATTCTTCGTAGTCATTTTTCAGAATGACATAATTTTTCTCATTGCTATCTGTAGTTATAATACCTAACGTTCCTGCTTCTACGCATTCATCTAGAATACTTTTGTAGTCCTTTATGTCTTCAGAAAGTGTTATATTTTTTTCCTCCAATTTTGCATTATTTTTTTTCAGAATACGAAGATTGTATTCCAAAAAGCAAGATAAACCAACAGAGCAAAAAAGTAAAATAGAAACTAAACCAAGTAAAATTTTTCCCGCTGTTGATTTAGAAGTAGCACCTCTGAGACCTCTGAAATATTGTTTTCCGCATCCAGTACACTGTTTGGTTGCATTATCAATCAGACTTCCGCAGTGCTTGCAATACCTTTGCTTCGTGGATTTTTTTGAAGACCTCTTTTTAAACAATGTCGGTATTTCTTCATTATTTATATCATATGTTTTATCTTCTGGTATTTCTTCATCTTTATTAAAAAGTTTGCTATATAATACACAGCATATAATTATTACTACATAATAAATATAGTCGGACGCTTCTGTAATAAACCAAAAAACAATGTTAAAATGGAATGCGGCGATTATTAAGGCAGTTATTTCTAAAGCGCGCCCTCTATAATCCTTTGATTTGCGATGCCATTTTGCGAGTATTGGAAAAAGCAATGCTATTACGCTTGTAGGTACCCATAAGTTCGCTGCTACCTTAACAAGCCAGAGAGGGGTTGTGCCACTGGGGTCTGGCAATATTATATAATAGAGAGTACAAGCCATAATGCTTATTATAAGCGAGAGTATTGATAAAAAAGAGATTCTCTTTTTAGAATCTTTTTTTACTATTTTG
>CAZRZV010000191.1:0-1257 GCA_964604665.1 uncultured Faecalimonas sp.
TGGGACGAAAGATTCCAATGGAGCATGGAATGCGTCAGCAGCCATCAGCAATCATAAGACGGCAGGACTCTATTATGTTCATGCATACGGGATTAACACTACAGGAGCACAGAAGTTTCTTGGAAATACGACATTTGAAGTTTCAGAAGCGACTGTAGGAACGTTAAAGATTGAGAATTATAATCGTGGAGCAGGAAGCTTTGATGTGGTTGTAGATGATATTCAATCAGCATCGGGAGTGGCGAATGTACGGGTTCCGGTGTGGAGTACATCAAATCAGAGTGATATCAGATGGTATGACGCAGAGAAGCAGAGTGATGGAAGTTATATTGCCCATGTAAAGGTATCAAATCACGATTGTAATTCAGGAAGATATTTTATCCACATGTATTTGTATACAAACAATGGAATGATGTGCTTTCAGAATACCACTCAGGAAGTAGAAAGACCGGAAGTCATAATTACGGCAGCAGATGTAGACGGAGCAGAAACAATATATAGGTTAAAAGCAGAGAATGCCGGTGTGTCAGGGAACTTCAAGGAAGTGAGATTTGCGGTATGGAGTGCCAAAGACGGACAGGATGATCTGATATGGTATAATGGGACGAAAGATTCCAATGGGGCATGGAATGTGCCAGCAGCCATCAGCAATCATAAGACGGCAGGACTCTATCATGTTCATGCATACGGGGTTAGCACTACAGGAGCACAGAAATTTCTTGGAAATACGACATTTGAAGTTTCAGAAGCGACTGTAGGAACGTTAAAGATTGAGAATTATAATCGTGGAGCAGGAAGCTTTGATGTGGTTGTAGATGATATTCAATCAGCATCGGGAGTGGCGAATGTACGGGTTCCGGTGTGGAGTACATCAAATCAGAGTGATATCAGATGGTATGACGCAGAGAAGCAGAGTGATGGAAGTTATATTGCCCATGTAAAGGTATCAAATCACGATTGTAATTCAGGAAGATATTTTATCCACATGTATTTGTATACAAACAATGGAATGATGTGCTTTCAGAATACCACTCAGGAAGTAGAAAGACCGGAAGTCATAATTACGGCAGCAGATGTAGACGGAGCAGAAACAATATATAGGTTAAAAGCAGAGAATGCCGGTGTGTCAGGGAACTTCAAGGAAGTGAGATTTGCGGTATGGAGCGCCAAAGACGGACAGAATGACCTGATATGGTATAATGGGACGAAAGATTCCAATGGAGCATGGAATGCGTCAGCAGCCATCAGCAATCATAA
>CAZRZV010000192.1:0-1130 GCA_964604665.1 uncultured Faecalimonas sp.
TCTCTGGCATTCTGGAATTTCATTTGTCACTGGAATTTACTTTAGCATTCAAACAATACTTTTCTGTATATCCTTCAAGCAGTTCTTTATACAACTCGTCCCTCTCTTTAACATTCCTTGCATATTGATGTAATGCGTACTGGTCTGTTTCGGATGCCATCTGCTCCTCCGCTATGTTGGAACAATGCTTCGCAATACGCTCCATGGAAGTGACCATGTCTGTAAGTGCCATACCAAGTTCCACGGAGCACTTCCCCTTTTCCAGCCTCCTGCTATGATTCTTTCGGATCTCTTTTTTTATCTGGCTGATCACATCGGCAAGCGGATCAATACGAAACGCCATCTCTTTGTCCCCATGTATAAAACCGGAAACCGTACATTCCACGATCTCGAGGGTTGCCTCATAGATCAGTCTTGCTTCGGCAGCCGCATTCTTTGAAAATTTTTCTTTGTTCTTATACAGTTTCTTTTGTGCGAATGCGATGCCCTTTGTATAATCAGATATCCTTTCGAAATCCGTAATGCACCTGCTAAACTGACTGATGGTCTTACCGTCCCGTTCAGAGAGTGACTTTGCAGAAAGTTTTGCCAGATAGGATGACAACTCATCCTCCCTGACATCTACCTCCTGCTCGATTTCCATAATTGTCTGCACTGCATTTTCATCATATTTTTCCTGTACGAATACACATAAACTCATTGCCTTTAAGATAAGCTGTGCCATATCACACACCGCATTTTTACATTGTGCAACCGCAAACGCAGGTTTTTCCAAAAATCTTTCGTCCAGCGCTCTTCCTGACGTTTCCAGTGTTTCGTCCCCTGACTGCGGAATGGTAAAATATGCAAGTTTTACCAGCAGCCTGGAAGCAGGAAGCAACACAATTGTCGCGACAATATTAAACATGCTATGTATCACAGCAATGACCGCACCGTTTGCCGTATCCGACAAAAAAGCAAACTGTGCAAAATGATTCATGGCATAAAATACTGCCATAAACACAAATGTACCTATCAGGTTAAAATAAAGATGTACCAAAGATGCCCTTCTTGCATTCCTGTTTGCCCCGACACTGGAAAGCAAAGCTGTGACACAGGTTCCGATATTCTGCCCCATGATCACCGGAAGC
>CAZRZV010000193.1:0-1098 GCA_964604665.1 uncultured Faecalimonas sp.
TTCAGGTTGTTTCCTGGTATGACAATGAGAATTCTTACACAAGCCAGATGGTAAGAACAATCAAATACTTTGCTGAATTAGCTTAATTCGGAAGTAGGTTTATGATCCAAAAGGGTCCGGTCTGGAAGGACGGGCCCTTTTTTATAACATTTTAATCAAGGAGGCATTATCATGCTTAACAAAAAATCAGTAGACGATATTAATGTAAAAGGTCTTAAGGTTTTAGTAAGATGTGACTTTAACGTACCTATGGTTGATGGAAAAATCACAGACGAGAACCGTCTTGTAGCGGCTCTTCCAACAATCAAAAAATTAATCGCAGACGGCGGAAAGATTATCCTTTGTTCACATATGGGTAAGCCAAAGGGAGAACCAAAACCAGAATTGTCTTTGGCACCTGTAGCAGCAAGACTTTCTGAATTATTAGGACAAGAAGTAAAATTTGCAGCAGACCCGACAGTAGTTGGTGAGAATGCAAAAGCAGCCGTAGCAGCCATGAAAGACGGAGAAGTAATTCTTCTTGAAAACACACGTTACAGAGCAGAAGAAACAAAGAATGGCGAAGCTTTCAGCAAAGAATTGGCTTCTTTGTGTGACGTATTCGTAAATGATGCTTTCGGTACAGCTCACAGAGCTCACTGCTCAAATGTTGGTGTAACAGAATATGTTGACACAGCAGTTGTTGGATACTTAATGCAAAAAGAAATTGATTTCTTAGGAAATGCGGTTAACAATCCTGAAAGACCATTCGTAGCTATTTTGGGGGGAGCAAAAGTTTCAAGCAAGATTTCTGTAATTGAAAACTTACTTGACAAAGTAGATACGCTTATCATCGGCGGCGGTATGGCTTACACATTTGCAAAAGCACAAGGCGGAAAAGTAGGTAACTCTTTATTGGAAGAAGATTACTGCGAATATGCACTTAACATGCTTAAGAAAGCAGAAGAAAAGGGCGTTAAATTGTTACTTCCAATAGATAACGTAATCGCTGACGACTTCTCTAACGATGCCAATACAAAAATCGTAGCAACAGGCGAAATCCCGGATGGATGGGAAGGCCTTGACATTGGACCTAAAACAGCAAAAATGTATGCAGAA
>CAZRZV010000194.1:0-1045 GCA_964604665.1 uncultured Faecalimonas sp.
AGAACCTGTCAGACCACTCGGAGATGTGGCATCCGGCGGCGAACTTTCCAGGATTATGCTGGCCATTAAAACAGTCATGGCGGAAAAAGACCGGATAGGCACCTTGATTTTCGATGAAATCGATGTGGGTATCAGCGGAAGAACTGCACAGAAAGTTTCAGAAAAAATGGCAGTGATTGCAAGAAATCATCAGGTTATCTGCATTACGCATCTGGCACAGATTGCAGCGATGGCGGATGCGCATTATGCAATTGAAAAGCAAGTGTGTCAAGGGAAAACAAAAACGAAGATTTCTTTGTTAAATCAGACACAGGAGATTGCAGAACTTGCAAGAATTCTTGGCGGCGTACAGATTACGGAAGCTGTGATTAAGAGTGCAGCTGAGATGAAAGAATTGGCAAAGCGTGCAAAATAAACATGTTTGAAAAAATAAATACATCACATACTAAAACAGACATCTCAATAGGTGTCTGTTTTTAATTTGTAAGGAAGAGGTATGTGAGGATGAGGAAACGCAGATTTTTTAAATTTTTGCTTTCAATTACAATGCTGGTTGCCATTTTGGGTACCGGTTTCAATATAGAAAATTTGCAGGCAGACTATCAGAAACAAAAGGTAAGTACAGGGAGTGTCTCCAATCAGATGGTGATTCCGGGAGGAATGCCGATTGGGATATACATGAAGGCTGACGGAGTGCTTGTGCTGGGAACTGATTATATAGAAGCAAGTGATGGAAGAGAATATAATCCGGCGAAATATGTTGTGAAAAAAGGCGATTATATTGTAAGTATTAACGGTGAAAAAGTAGATTCCAAAAAGGAATTGATTGAGAAGATAAATCATTTGGAAAAGGAAGAAGTTTTTTTGGAAATGAGACGAAATGATGAAATAATTGACGTAAAATTCGACGCTGTGAAGACCAAAAACAAAGATTATAAACTGGGAATATGGGTGCGTGACAGCGTGCAGGGATTGGGAACGGTTACGTATATTACAACGGATAACCGATTTGGAGCATTAGGACATGGCATTCATGATTCAGATA
>CAZRZV010000195.1:0-1024 GCA_964604665.1 uncultured Faecalimonas sp.
CTCGTAGATTTGGAGCATTAGATGAAGCTGATCAACAGGAAATTTTAAATTTGATTGAATTTAAAAGAATGATGAAAGAGAGGATGTAGTTTGGCAATTGATTTTGAGGAATTAGCAAATGGAGGCATGTCTGCTGATCAATTGGCCAATGTTTTTCTTCGAGATTACTATAGTGGTAAGGAGATAAGTTATCCGATTAATCCATTTCAGATGTTAACAGATTTAAAGATTGCTTTTCTGTTAAGACCATTTAAAAAGTATGAAGGAATTTACATTCCGGCAGAAGATGAAGAAGATTTTCCGATAGTGGGAATAAATATTCTAAGACCAATTGTAAGACAAAGATTTACGGCAGCGCATGAATTATGCCACCATCTAAAAGATGTGAATAGTGGTTTTATGTGTGCAACTAATGCGAAGTCTGAGATTGAAAAATACGCAGAGAATTTTGCATCAGAACTTTTGATGCCAACAGCAGAACTTAGAAAACAAGCGCAGAAATATGCTAAAGACGGTTATGTTGACTTAGATGGAGTACTGTTAATTGCAGATTATTTTGGTGTTAGCTTTCTGTCATGTTTGTATAAGATTGCATATCGCTTACACATGATTCAAGGAGATACAGATGCGGAGACTTTGAAGAAGCTGGCCGGAAAATATAAACCTGCTGTTAAAAGAAAAGAACAAGGCAAATACGATACTGTTTTGTACGAACAGTTATTTGACGCAATAGGTGACAATTTTAGATTAAAACCAACCGAGTATGCATGTCAGAAATTTAAGACTGAGTACGTATTCCATGATAGTAGATTAGAAGGTATCGACATTGATATGGAAACGGCTGCAGCTATTGTAATGGATTTACGATTCCATAAACAAGACAGTCCGTATTGTCGAGAAGAGAATCAAAATATTATTGAGGTAGCCGGTCTGACGTTTGCATACGATTATGCATTTGGTGAAGCTGAGAGTGAAATCAGCATATATGATGCGAAGCATTTGAATGAGCAACTGTTTTCTACTG